>JBLJBD010000038.1:0-4404 GCA_047637815.1 Anaerovoracaceae bacterium | reverse complement strand
GATTTCATTCTCCGTCATAGGCCTTTTGCAGGGCTTCAACATCCAGCTTTTTCATTTTTAAAAGGGCTTGAACCATACGCTGGTATTTTTCCCCATTCCCTTCTTTAAGCATCTCTAGGAAAACCACCGGAAGGATCTGCCAGGATAAGCCGAATTGGTCCTTGATCCATCCGCACTCTTCTGCCTCCGGTACCGCCGAAAGCTTATCCCAGAAATAATCAATTTCCTGTTGGTCCTTACAATATACAATGAAAGAAAGGGCCTCATTGAAACTGAAATCCACATCATAACCATTGTCCATGGCCACCAGATTCATTTCGGAAAGAGTAAAAGCACCGTAGTTGATCTTTGTCTTTGGCGTTATCCCTTCCTGGTTCTCATACCTGCTTATGAATCCGACACTGGAATCCGGGAATATTTCCGCGTAGAATCTCATGGCTTCCTCCGCTTTTCCACAGGCCTCATCGGAGAAAAGGAGGCAAGGCGTGATTTTCTGATTCACCTGTTCCTCATCCATCAGCATCAGCTGCCAGGATAAGCCATACCGGTCCTGCACCCAGCCATACCATTTATTGAAATCATATTCATCCAATGGCATCAAGGCTGTTCCTCCATCGGACAGGGCTTCCCATTTAGCGTTCACTTCCTCCTTCGAGTAACAGGCAACCATCAAAGAAACCGAAGGATTGTACTGGAAGATGGGTCCGCCGCTGATGGCTTCGAATCGTTGACCGGCCAACCGGAAACTGACTGCTTCCGCATCTCCGGAAGGGGTGTCTTCAATGATTCTGGAATCCAGCATCTCAGAGTCATCAAAGAGGCTGATATAAAACTCAGCAGCCTCCCGGGCTTCTTTGTCATACCAGAGGTGGGGAACTATTTTATCCATCATTTTTTTAATCCTCCTTTTGCCCAAATGGTCGATATTCTATTTTTTTGCAAACTCCGTCAGCTGATTGATGTTATTCAGCATCTTATTCAGGACTTCCTTTTGATTGTTGTGCCTGAAGAGTTCATAATCCAGGTCGATTCCGCCGGCTCCGATCAACTGACCGTTCAAATAGAGAGGAATCCCGTAGGATACGATTTCTTTTTTAGCAAAGGGATCATAGGAAACTTTGCTCCAGGTGCCCTTTTTTGCCCGGATAGGCTCGTAATACCAGGCCAGATAATCATTGGTGGGTTTCATGTCCTTCATGATGATGATTTTTTGCTTATCGATTTTACCGTTCTGCCATAAGACATAAATGCCAACAGCATAGTCTTCCCGGGATAAATGGCGGGTTAGGGATTCGTCGATATAAAAGTAGGTCCCCAAGGTTCCCTTGAATTGCCGTAGGGCAGTTTCGCAAATCCGTTCAATATCCTTCTGAATACCTGGAAAATAGGTTTCCGGATTGGCCTTTGCCCGTTCCAGGTTAAAGGCTTTCTTCATCTCTTCCAGAATGGTGCCGGCAGCCAGATCTGCCTCCTTGGCATATGTCTTCTTAATGTTGTTATCCTCAAACTTCATACCGCCCAGGGATTTGTTGATGTCTTCGATGCTGTCCTTTGCTGACATAATCTCAGACTGGATTTTATCCACCAGGGTCTTGATGTTGGCTGCGGAATTGGAGGTCTGATCCGCTAATTTCTTAACCTCATCGGCAACGACAGTAAAAGTCCGCCCGTGTTCTCCCGCCCTGGCCGCTTCAATGGAAGCATTCATGGCCAGCAGATTGGTCTGGGTGGCGATCTTGTTAATCAAGCCGACAATCTGCTCGATTTCACCTGATTTTTCAAACAAGGAATTAATGTTTTCGAAAATAGACGTGAAACCCACGTTGGTGCTGGTGGACTGCTGCTTAAAGGCCTGAATCTCATTGATGTTCTGGTCTTCCAGGCTTTCAATGGCCTGGATGGATTCTTTGATTTCCTCATGGAGTCTTTCTACTTCAACTCTTTTATCTTCCATCCGTCCTCCCGGATCCATCGGATCCTTTCTCCTTAGATTTTACTTATGATTTATTGTAATATTTTCCGGACGTTTGTCAACAAAATCCATTTCAGTACCATTTAGAATCCCATATTTCTCAATTTTCCTATATAAGGTATTTCTACCTAACCCTAAGGCTTTGGCACTGTTGGAGATATTGCCATTGTAATATTGCAGGGTCTTGCAAATATGCTCTCGCTCCACCGTTTCCAGGTTGAACTCCCTTTCATCAACCTCCGGGATATCCTCCGGTTCAAACTCATCTTTATTTCTAAGAGGTCGGTTATCCCGGCATCCGGTGTTCAGCATCAGTTCAATGAGGTTTTCTAATTCACGGATATTGCCCGGCCAATTGTATTCAATCAGATCATTCATATAATCTTCGGGGATTTCCAGCATTTTCTTGTTGATCCTCCTGGATATCCGTTCCATGAAATAGTCGATTAGCATCGGGATGTCATCCCTTCTCTCCCGTAAAGACGGCAGCCGGATGGGCAGGACATTCAGTCGGTAAAAAAGATCCTTTCGGAAATTTCCCCGGCTAACCTCTTCAATCAAATCCTTGTTGGTGGCTGCGATGATTCGGACGTCTACTACGATTTCCTTGGTTCCCCCGATACGGCCTACCGCACCCTCTTCAATGACCCGGAGCAGCCGAGTCTGCATATCCAGCGGCATTTCTCCGATTTCATCCAGGAATATGGTTCCCCCGTCAGCGATTTCGAATTTCCCCGGGTGACCGCTTCTCTTGGCCCCGGTAAAGGCCCCTTCATCGTATCCGAAAAGCTCCGATTCGATTAAGTTTTTAGGGATGGCGCCGCAGTTCAGAGCTACAAAATTTTCATTGCTTCGGTTGCTGTGATTGTGGATGGACTGGGCAAAGACTTCTTTTCCGGTACCGCTTTCCCCCATGATGAGAATAGTGGACTTACTGTCGGCCACGTGTTTGGCGAAGTCGATGGTCTTCAGGAATTCTTTGTTCTGACCAATGATTTTATCAAAGGTATAGATGGCCCTCCGACCCATGATTTTGTTGGCCAGTTTCCGAACCTTCCTGGTTTCCTTAAAGACATATACGATTCCGTCAAGGTTCCCAGCCCCGTCTGAAATCGGGTACATGCTTAAATTATATTGGAGAACGTTTTTTCTGGAATGGACAAACACATCCTCATCCATAAACTGATCTTTATTTTCAATGGTTTTGATTGCATTACCCCATTCATCGAATAAATCATAGGCTTTCTTAAGCTTCATCTCTTCTTCTGTGTAACCAAACATATCAATGATGTGCCTGTTCAGGGTCTTAATGGTTCCATCCATATCGGATGTCATGATTCCAGCCGCAATGGAGTCAACCACTGTATCCACATAATGCTTGGCAAAGACCAGCTTTTTATGGTACTCATTGACTTCTCGCATCTTCTCGATGGCGTTGGCTGCGGCCACCACCATGCCCAAGGTATGAAGGTTGACGGAGTCAAAGTATCCGGTTAAATCCAGCACGCCTATCAGATTCTTGTTTTCGTCCAGGATAGGAGCTGCAGAGCAGGTCCACTTGTGGTAAGCCTCTATGTAATGGTCCTCTCCGGAGATTTGAACCGGTTTTTTCCCGGTAAGAACCAGCCCCATGGCATTGGTCCCGATATGGGCTTCGTCCATATAAGCTCCCGGGATCATGCGGATGGCAAAGGCCTCCTGCAGTATTTTTTCGTCACCGATGACGTTCAGGATGCATCCATTTTCATCCGTCAATATGGTAAAAAAATCAGAGCCTTTCAAAATCCCATATAAATGTTCAATGAAGGGCTTGGAAATTTCTATCAATTCTCTTTTTCTTTCTAATACATCCTGAAGGTCACCCCCCTCGATGATGCGGTTGCTGAATTTAAGATTCCTGTCCAGTTGGTTGGCCTGACATCGTTTATGGGATTCTTCTATACAGTTTTTTATTGGTCTCTCAATGGGGCTCATCTTCATCATCTCCTCGTCGTTTTTGCGCCAAAACGGAACAGTGTTCGGATTCGGAACATTCAATTCCCGTTTCTATGTTCAATTATAGAACGATTCCGTCTGGATGTAAATGTTAAATAAAACCCCGTCCTCTCAGACCCCTGCAATCTCTGGTTTTCGCAAAATATTCAGACTATTAATAACTTGGCACGACAATTGCTATATTTAATACTAGAAACCCAATCATGGAAATCAAAACTGAAATAAAGGAGGATTTTTTATGCATAAGTTTATTAGAGTCGATATGACCAGCCTCAGCGTTACCATCGGGGAGGTCCCGGAAAAGTATGTCGGTTTAGGGGGTCGAGCTCTCACTTCCGGCTTTGTAGCCGATGAAGTCAAACCAACCTGCCATCCTTTAGGTAAAAACAACAAGCTGATTTTCGCTCCCGGTTTATTGAGCGGCACTTCCGCTGCCA
>JBLJBD010000037.1:0-3688 GCA_047637815.1 Anaerovoracaceae bacterium | reverse complement strand
TCAGAAAATCCCCTGCCGGTGGAACAAGTGCTGGAAGATGTGGGTCTATCCGATAGAAAGGATCATTTTCCTTCCCAGCTTTCCGGAGGAGAACAGCAGCGGGTCTCCATTGCCCGGGCCATAGCCAAAAACCCGGAACTGATTCTGTGCGACGAACCAACAGGAGCCCTGGATTACACCACCGGCATCACTGTGCTGAGCCTTCTTGCCAAATTAAATAAAGAAATGAAGAAAACCGTTCTGGTCATTACCCATAACAGCGCTATTGCCGATATGGCCCATCGGGTGATTCATTTGGGCAGTGGCCGGATCGTGGAGAACCGGATCAATGAAAAGGTCATCAGACCGGAAGAAGTAAGATGGTAAAGAGCAGAAAAATCCTGAATAAAAGGCTTTACCGCATGATTTGGTCTACCCGGGGACAGTATGGTGCCATACTGGTTACCATCATTCTGGGTATCCTGATCTATATTGCTATGACCATGGCGGCCAATAACCTGAGGACCACCCTGGACACCTATTATGAAGAGTATAATTTTGCCGATTTTTTCCTGGAGGTCAACCAGGCCGGACCTTCTGTTCTAACGGATCTTGAAAAGGTGGAAGGGGTGACCCGGGTTGATGGTTTTCTGTCTTCGTCGGCGTCCTTTGTGACGGAGGATCCGGATGAGAGGGTCAACGTGCTGCTCCGTTCCTTTACCGGAAAGGAACAGGTCAACCGGCTGATCCTTCTGGAGGGCCGGGAGATTCGGGATCCCTATAAAGAAGTGATGGTCTTCAAACCCTTTGCCGATGCCAGAGGCCTTCAGACCGGGGACATCATCACCCTGCAGATTAACGGAACTCCGGTGGAATTCATGATAGCAGGACTGGCGGCCAGCCCGGAATTCATCTATCTGATGGAAAGCATCGATTCCCTCATAACCGATCCGGCCAAATACGGGGCCGTATTCATGGATCAGGAGCTGATGCAGGGACTGCTGGGAATGAAAGGTTCCTACAATTATATCGTATTGGATTATGAGGAGAGCCGCATTCCTTTGGATCAGGAGGAGGCCTTTACCGACCAGGTATTAGAGGAAATAAAACCTCTGCTGGAGGGCTACGGAATCCAGCGGATCTACCATAGGCGGGACCAGCTCAGCAACCTGATGATCGACCAGGAGATACAGGGGCTCAAGACCATGTCCTCCTCCGTGCCGGTCATATTCGTTCTGGTGGCCGCCCTGATTCTGACCATGATGCTCAACCGGATGGTCAAGCGGGACCGGGGAGTCATCGGGCTTCTGAAAGCCCAGGGTTATTCCAGCCGGCAGATCATCTTCCATTATGTGAAGTATTCCCTGATGGCCGGTATGATCGGCGGTCTGCTGGGCGGAGTCCTGGGGATGGCATCGGCAGGAGGGATGACCCAGGTTTATCTTCAGTATTTTAACATTCCCATGCTGAAGGCCTCCTTTGATTTTCGTTATGTGCTGGCCGGATTTTTAATGGCCTCCCTGATCTGCACCCTGGCCGGACTTTTGGGAACCCGGGGGATTCTCGGCATCCTGCCGGCGGAATCCATGAAGACAGAGGCCCCCAGACCGGGGAAAAGAATCCTGCTGGAAAAGTGGAAATCCCTTTGGAAGAAGTTCAGCTTCAGCTGGAAGCTGGTGCTGAAGAATATCTTCCGAACAAAGAAGCGGACCGGGCTGGTCATCGCCGGAGTGGTGTTTACTTACGGAATGATGCTCTTTACCTTCTCCATGCCGGCGGTCATCGACGACATGATGGTCAAATATTTTTCTGAAACCATGAAAATGGATTACAGCGTCAGTTATAAGGCGCCCCTGGATCAACGGACGGTCCAGGATATCAAAAAATTAGGGGATATTGAGGAAGCAGAAGGGAAAACTGAAATACCGGTGGAGATCCGATACGGCAATCGATCCTCCTCCCTCAATCTGCTGGCTCTGTCCCGGGATACGGTTTTTTACGGATTTCAGGATGCCAATGGAATAAGGATCAGCCTCCCCAAGGAAGGGCTGCTGATATCAGAGAACCTGGCGGATACCCTGCAGGTGAAGGAGGGAGACCGGGTCCAGTTAAAACCCTATAACGGCAAAGATCCGGTGACCATGGAGATTGGAGGTATCGTCAACCAGATGCTGGGGATGGGGGCCTACACCAATCGGGATAATCTGCCGGTTCAGCTGATGGACAAGGAACTGATTACCGGGGTCAATCTGAAGACCCGGGATCCGGAAATCGTCAAGGAGCTGAATCAGGCGGCCCACATCCGGTCCATCACCAGCACCTCCGACATCCGGGCAACCTATGAACAGTCCATGGTCATGATCGTGGTGTCCATCACCATGATGCTGATCTTCTCCGGCATACTGGGTTTTTCCATCGTCTACAATGTGACCAGCGTCAACATCGGAGAACGGGAAACCGAATTTTCCACATTGCGGGTGCTGGGCTTCGGCAATCAGGATATTTTCCGGTTGATTCTCAAGGAAAATAATGTGATTACGCTAATCGGCATCCTTCTGGGAATCCCGGTGGGGGCGGCCATGCTCCATTATTCCAGCAGTTCCTTTTCCACGGAGGCTTACACCATTAAGATGGAACCAACGGTTCCGGCGATGATTTATGCCGCTGTGGCTACCATATTCTTTATCGTGCTGGCTCAGGGAGCCACCTTCCGTAAGATTAAAAAACTGGATTTCATGCAAGCCTTGAAATCCAGGGTTTAGGGGGACCTTATGAAAAAAATAAAAGGAAAATTGATCATCCTTGTCCTTCTGCTGGCAGTTGTGGCAGCAGGAGCCGCATACGTGGTCCTGGGGGGTGGTATCCCGGTGGAGACGGCTTCGGTGGACAAGGGACCTGTCCTCCTCACGGTATCGGAAACAGGACAGGTAGAAGCGGAAGGAACCATCCTGCTGACGGCAAAAAGTATGGTTGACGTAAAAAAACTTTATGTAAAAGAGGGAGATTCGGTCCAGGCGGGAAGCCTTCTGCTGGAAGGGGATGAGGGCACGGTAGAATATGATATCAGCGCCCTTCGTGCTCAGGCTTCCGGTCTTTCTGCTCAGCTTGCCACGGCCGATTCCCTGGCGAAAAAGACAAGGACCCTTTATGAATCCGGAGCCATCAGCCAGGCGGAATACGATGAAGCGAGGACAGCGGCAGCCCAGCTCCGATCCCAATTAAACGCCCTGAATTATACCATTCGGGGGCTGGAAGCCGGAACCGACAGTCAGGGAGTCAAGAGCCCCATCAGCGGCGTTATTACCGAGCTGTGGGCTAAAGAGGGAGAAATCCTTCAGCCGGGTATGACGGTTGCTGAAATATCTCCCTTAAAAACCTATCAGGTGAAACTGCAGATGATTGCCAGTGAAGCCTCCTCCGTGGAAGTAGGGGACCCGGTGACCCTAAAGCAAAAGGATGAAGTGCTTACGGAGGAAAGCAAAGTCCTTTGGGTATCAAAGAAAGCAAAGGAAGTCCTGTCTGCCATCGGTATTGCCCAAAAAAGGGTGGAGGTGATGGTCAGCGTTCCGGATTCCTTGACGAATCTGATTCTGGGGGAGGATATGGAAGTAGTTATCCGGACGGATGAAACCGAACCGGTGATTCGGGTTCCGGAAAAGGCAGTCTTTGAGATGGAAGGAAAGGATTACGTTTACCTGGCGGATGGAAA
>JBLJBD010000036.1:0-3978 GCA_047637815.1 Anaerovoracaceae bacterium | reverse complement strand
CAATCAATGCCTTTCTATTATATAACAATTATTGTTTTTTGCAAGAGTTTTTTTATGTGAACCCGGCTTCACCTTATTTGATTTTTGCCTATTGTGGCGAAGGGGACTCCATCCATAGAATAGAATTAAGAAGAAACGAAAACAGCCTTCCAAAAGGAAGGCACCCAGTTGAAGGAGGGGTTTTTCATGAGATTGATCGTAACCAATAACAAAAAAGTAGAAGGCAAGTACACCGGTCGGGCCGAAGTCCGATACCTGAAAGACATGTCTGCTGTATCGGTACTCCATGAAGCTAGAAAAGTGGCAGCCGAGGGAGGAAAGCTGATGGTGGATCCCACCAAGCTGAAGGGCTACTATCGAAGCCTTCCCTTCTTTGTAGACAAGGAGGCAAAGGAACCGGATGAAAAGAGCTTGACCATGATCGATTTCTGCATCGAGCAGGCCAAGAGAAACGGAAATACGGAAGACAACAGCCAGGAACCCCTGCTGTCCGGAATCCTGCAGAATAAAGACCTGGGTTTGGTCAGTAAAATCTTAGGCTAGTCCCGACCCAGCAGGGCAGCACCAATGAACCCTGCCTTGTTTCCAAGCAATGCCCCTTCAATCCGGGGGCTGATCCTGAAAAAAGTTTTTTGATCCACCAGCTGCCGGAGAGGGCCGAAAAGGAACTCTCCGGCTTTGCTTATTCCGCCACCGAGAGCGATGATCTCCGGATCCAGCAGGGCAATCATGGACACCAGGGCATCGCTGAGATAATCCAGATATTCCTCCAGGATCTCCAGGGACACCGAATCCCCGGATCGGGCCAACTCCATTCGCTCCAAGGGTTCCATTCCCGTCCGGAGAAAAAAAGCGGAAGAACAGTAGGCTTCCACGCATCCCCGATTGCCGCAGCTGCAGGCTTCTCCCTGATGGACCAGCCGCATATGGCCCAGCTCCACTCCCTGCCTCATACCTCCGTTGAACAGTTCTCCTCCCAGGATCAGACCGCCCCCTACTCCGGTGCCCAGGGTGATCATCAGCCCGGTCCTGCATCCCCGCAGAGCTCCCAGCCGGTGTTCCGCCAGGGCAGCAGCATTGGCATCGTTGATCAGCCTTACTTGCTGGAGAGGAAACCGATCCTGCAGCAAAGCCAGCAGGGGATAGTCGGTCATGCCAAGGTTGTGGGCATCCAGCACCTGTTCGGCTGCCGGGTCCAGGGACCCGGGTACACCCACACCGATAGCCTGGACCACCTCCAGACTCTTCCCAGCCTGCCGGCAAAGGCTCACCGCCAGGTCTTCCAGTACTCCGGGCAGGACATCCAGCCTTTTGGCTCCCGGAAAGGCTATCGTTTCCTCTGCCAGAATATGCATTTCATGATCCAGCAGGCCTCCCTTAATAAAGGTTCCGCCGATATCCAATCCGATACGAAGCATCCTGATCTCCCTTCTATTATCCTTTCAACCATCACGAATGGCGTCAATTACCACAATCTTTCCGGATAGAGACCCCTCTCCCTGAGATCCTTCATGGCTGCCATCACCGATGGCTTATCCTCCAGATAGGTAACCCCGTACCATCGATCGTCGGAAGGCAGCACATTTACCGTTGCCAGCCCATTTTTCAGGCCGTGATCCACGGCAAAGGGCAGGTAATACTCCCCTTTCAGGGGGTTTTCTTCCAGGATCCGGTCCAGAACCGAGGGGAACAGTTCCTCCATCATTCGTATGGCGCTCAGCGTAAATCCCCAGAAATTCATGGAAACCAGGGTATCCTCCGACAGGGGATGCCATTGTTCCTGTTCATCGGCATACTGGATCTCCCCATTGTTTCGCTGGATTCTGGTCCTCTCTGTAATTTCCTCTAAAAAGCCTTCCCGGCTGACCTGGCAGACCCCCCGGGCCACATGGCCATTTTCCGTCAGGGTGTTCTTCAGGGCATAGCCGATCATGGCGTATCGATAATGTTCATCATCCCGGGTATTTTCCAGATACCCATACATCTTTGAAAATGCCTCCCGGCCGTAATAGTCGTCGGCATTGATGACGGCAAAGGGTCCCCGGATTAGCTTTCGGCAGCTGAGCACCGCGTGACAGGTCCCCCAGGGCTTCACCCTGCCTTCCGGCACTCCATAGCCTTCCGGCAGATCCGTGATTTCCTGGAAGGCATATTCTACTTCAATATCCGGATAATTCCGACTCTCCATCAGCTCTCGGAAATCCTCTTCGATTTCTTTTTTGATAACAAAGATCACCTTTCTGAAGCCGGCCTCCCTGGCATCGAAGATGGAATAATCGAGAATCAGCTCTCCTCCCGGTCCCACCGGGTCCATCTGCTTCAGGCCTCCATAGCGGCTGCCCATTCCTGCGGCCATAACGATCAGAACTGGTTTTTCCATGATAGCTCTCCTTTCACCTTTCCGGCTTTAAGCCTTCCTTGCTGCATAGGACAATTTTACACGAATCCGTTGCCCATTACAACCGGATGTCTTATAATTGAAGGGTGGAGGAAGAAGCATGAGAGAAGAATTCAATACAAAACCTCCCCGGCTTTTCGTCATCGGCTTCATCGGCAGCCGGCGGATGGAACGGGGAGAAGAATTGGCCCGGGAGCTGGGCTATCAGCTGCTGGACCTGGACCGGATGATTGAGGAGAGGGACGGACGGTCCCTGAAAAAGCTCATCATGATGATGGGAGAGCACGAATATCGAAACAAGGAATACGAAGTACTGAAGGAGCTGGAGGATCAACAAGGCTTTGTCCTGGTCTGCGGGGACGGAATCGTTCACGACGAGATGAACCTGGCCATACTAAAAAGGGAGGCCACCATTTTTGTGGAAGAGCCCCTGGAAATCCTGTGGGAACGGGTGAGAGAAAAGGCCGATGGACTTTATGCATTCCTTCACGATTCAGATCGGGAAAGGGCCAGAATAAAGTTCATGGAATTTTACCAGCTGCGGCTCCCCCTGTACCGGGAAGCTTCTTCAGCAAGTGAAGATCAGAAGTTGTAGAAAGATAAAATATTAAAATTATCAAGAATTGCATGAAAAAGGAGAAAGATTATTATGAAATACGATTCCAATCATTCAGAAGCTTTAATTGCTCTGGAAACCGCCCACCGGATGGTGACTGCCGCCAGAACCGCTCCCAAGGGATGTGGTGTTGACAAGATCGTTGCCCTCGTCCTGGACGGGGAAGAAAAGAAACAGTTGGCCGATGAAATGAGAAAGCTGGCCAAGCTTCCCGATATCGAGTTCTGTGAACGGGATGCCGCCAACGTGGATGCCAGCCACTGTATTGTTTTGATCGGTGTGCAGAACATTCCCCTTGGCCTCAATTCCTGCGGATTCTGCGGCTTCGGCAATTGCGTGGCCTCCGTCAAGGCAGGATCCCTTTGTGCCTTTAATACCACCGATCTGGGCATCGCCATCGGCTCTGCCGTTTCCGTGGCCGCCGACAACCGGGTGGACAACCGGGTCATGTTTTCTGCCGGAAAGGCGGCTCTTGAGCTGGGGCTCATGGGGGATGACGTCACCGTCTGCTTCGGAATTCCTCTGTCCACCTATACAAAGAGTATTTTCTTTGACCGGGAGACCCCACCGGTAGTCTGAGGATCAGCATCAGCTGAAGACCTCCCAGGCACCAGCCGGCCAGTACATCGGAAGGGTAGTGGACCCCCAGATAGATGCGGCTGAAGCCAATAAAAAAAATATATACCACTCCAACAGACAGCAGGACCCTTCGGGTGCTGCTGTTTTTTATGGAACTGAGGAAAAAATATAAAACCAAACCATAAAAAACCAATCCCGTCATGGCATGTCCGCTGGGAAAGCTGAAACCTCCCTGCTGGATCAGGTGGAGGGCCTCCTCCGGCCGGGGCCGCTGTAGGATTTCTTTGATCAGCTTATAAAGCAAGGTGGAAAACAACGGGGAAGCAGAAAGGATCAGCCCGGGGAACCGGCGGGTCCAGGGGAGAATCAGCAGAATCAGGCAGAC
>JBLJBD010000035.1:0-12434 GCA_047637815.1 Anaerovoracaceae bacterium | reverse complement strand
CTCTGGTATTAAAAGCATTTTGTATGCAGAATACATTGTGAAAAAAATACTTTTTACAAATAATTATATTGACGCTGGATTGTCAATACTATAATCTATTCCCATAGGCGTTCTGAGTGAACGCCGTTTGGGTTTAATTCAACAGATATAAAGTTTAGGAGGAAAAAGAAAAATGGATTTCAAGCTTACCAAAACGCATTTGCTGCAGCAGGAAATGTTCCGCAGATTTGCAGAAAACGAAGTAAAGCCCCTGGCCGAAGAAATGGACGAAACGGAAATCTTTGATTTGGAGCTTCTGAAAAAGATGCACCGATACGGACTGATGGGGATTCCCTATTCCAAGAAATACGGCGGAGTAGGCGGAGACTATCTGGGCTATGCTCTGGCTATGGAGGAAATCGCAAAAGTAGACGGAAGCACCAGCATCACCATTTCCGTACACACATCCCTGGCTTGCTCTTGCCTGAATGATTTCGGTACAGAAGAGCAGAAGGAAACCTGGCTGCGGCCCCTGATTGACGGATCCAAAACCGGATGCTACGGTCTGACCGAGCCCAATGCCGGAACCGATGCGGCCGGACAGCAGACAAAGGCTGTTCTGGACGGAGACCACTACATCATCAACGGTACCAAGATTTTCACCACCAACTCCGGTTTTGCCGACACCTTCGTCATGTTCGCCATGACCGACAAATCGGTAGGGACCAAAGGAATCTCCTGCTTCGTGGTAGACCGGAACACACCGGGCCTGACTGTAGGACCCAACATTCACCGAATGGGTATCCGTGCGGCTTCCAACTGCGAAGTCAGCTATGAAAACGTCCGAATCCCCGTAAGCCAGAGAATCGGCAAAGAGGGTGAAGGATTTAAAATCGCCATGAAAGCGCTGGACGGCGGACGAATCGGTATCGCGGCTCAGGCTACTGGTATCGCTCAGGGCGCCCTGAACGAAGCCATCAAGTATGTAAAGGAAAGAAAGCAGTTCGGAAAGAGAATCTCTTCCTTCCAGAACACTCAGTTCAAGGTTGCTGAGATGCAGACACTCATCGATGCTGCCAGAATGATGACCTGGAGAGCGGCTGTAGCCAAGGACAATAAAGAAAACTTCGGGCCCATGGCTGCTCAGGCGAAGCTTTTTGCTTCTCAGATCGCCAACGATGTCTGCCGGGATGCGGTACAGCTGATGGGTGGATACGGATACTGCCGAGAATATCCGGTGGAAAGAGCGCTGAGAGACGCCAAGATCACTGAAATCTACGAAGGAACCTCCGAAGCCATGAAGATGGTCATCGCCGGCTCCATGAAAATATTCTAAGCAACTGTCGAAAGGAGTAATGAACAATGAAAATCGTTGTATGCATAAAGCAGGTACCTGATACAAATGAGGTTAAGCTGGATCCGGTCACCAATACCCTGATCCGGGATGGCGTGCCCAGCATCATCAACCACGATGACAAGTCCGGAATCGAAGCAGCACTGGTTCTGAAAGAAAGATTCGGCGGAACGGTTACCGTTGTCTGCATGGGACCTCCCCAGGCAGATCTGGCTCTGAGAGAAGCCCTGGCTATGGGTTGCGATGATGCCTACCTGATTTCCGCAAGAGAATTCGGCGGATCCGATACATGGGCAACCGCAGCGATCATTTCTGCTGCCCTGAAGAAAATCGGCTATGACCTGATCATCACTGGTCGTCAGGCCATCGACGGAGACACGGCTCAGGTTGGTCCCCAGATTGCAGAAACTCTTGGAATTCCCCAGGTTTCCTATGCAGAAGAAATCTATGACATCGAAGATGGCAACAAAGTAATCGTCAAGAGGCAGTACGAAGACCGATATCACATCATCGAAGTAGCGATGCCCTGCCTGCTGACAGCTCTGACAGAACTGGCAGACCCCAGATACATGCACGCCGGCGGCATCATTGATGCTTACGAAAAGGAAATCCCGGTTATCGGTTATGAAGACCTGAAAGATGATCTGGTTCTGGAACACATTGGACTGAAAGGCTCTCCCACCAACGTATTCAAATCCTTCACCAAGCAGGCGAAGGGCACCGGCGAGCTGCACAAGGAGCTGAGCCCGGATGAAGCGGTAGAGTTGATCATCAAAAAAATGGAAGATAGACACATCATCTAATTGAGAAGGAGGAACCGATAAATGAGCAGAGATATCTATGTAGTTGCAGAGCAGCGGGATGGCGAAATCGCAAAGGTTTCATTCGAGCTGATTGGAGAAGCCACCAAGCTTGCCGCAGATTTAGAACAGAAAGTCGTTGGTGTCCTGATGGGAGACCAGATTAAAGATAAGGCCCAGAGCCTGATCGAAGCCGGAGCGGATTCCGTGGTTTACGTGGAAGACAAGATGCTGGCTGAGTACGTGACCGAGCCCTATGCAAAGGCTCTTACCGCGATCATTAAAGAGTGTGACCCGGAGATTCTTCTTTTCGGAGCGACCTCCATCGGTCGTGACCTGGCACCCCGTGTTGCTTCTAGGGTTCACACCGGTCTGACTGCAGACTGTACCAAGCTGGACATCGATGTATGGAAGGCCAATGCAGAAGATCCGGGACAGAAGCTGCTGTTCATGACCCGTCCTGCTTTCGGCGGAAACATCATGGCCACCATCCTGTGTAAGCACTACCGGCCCCAGATGGCTACCGTACGACCCGGCGTTATGAAGCGAATCCCGGTTGACCATAGCCGTACCGGTGAAGTGAAGGAAATCAAAGTAGAATTCAAGCCGGAAGACATGAACGTTGTCATCCGTGAAATCGTGAAGGAAGAGCACAAGAAGGTAGATATCACCGAAGCAAAATGCCTGATCTCCGGCGGCCGAGGAATCGGATCCCCTGAGTTCTACGGAACTCTGCAGGAAGTGGCAGACATCATCGGTGGAGAAATCTCCTCTTCCAGAGCTAACGTTGACGCTGGCTGGATCGCCAGAGACCGTCAGGTTGGCCAGACTGGTAAGACCGTACGACCGGAACTGTACATGGCTTGCGGTATCTCCGGAGCTATCCAGCACGTTGCCGGTATGGAAGGATCTGAGTATATCATCGCTATCAACAAAAACGATACCGCTGCCATCTTTGATGTAGCAGACCTGGGAATCGTCGGCGACGTACGAGTGATCATGCCCAAGCTGGTTGACGCCTTGAAGAAATACAAAGTCGCCAACGCCTAACCAACTGTATAAGCAGGTCTGACAACTGGCGCATTATCGACATAAAAATATACCCTGTAAATCCTCGGATGATAACCTTGGAATTACAGGGTATTTTAGTTGAAGTTGTATTGTGCCAAACCTGCCAACTGGCAGACCTGCTTATACAGTTGGTTGTTTAGATGATGCCGAATCCGCTGAGCATGATCAGGATGATAGCAATCGGTGCTACGAACTTGACCATGATGGTGTAAGCAGCTTTCAGCTTGAAGGGGTATCGGCCGTGGGAGCTGATTTCGTCAGCTGCCTTGTCCACGCCCCAGATCCATCCAACCAGGATGCAGAAGAGCAGTGCGCCAAGAGGCATCAGCAGCTTGTCGGTCATGAACTCCATGAAGTCACCGAGTATCGGATAGGATACGCCATTGGCGTCGAACCAGATACCCTTCAGGTTGGCATATGCCTGAGACAGGGTATACAGGATACCGATTCCGAACATGATGACGGCCAGTCCTGCAGCAGCAACGGTTCTGCCGATGTTCAGCTCTTCCGTTACGTAAGCAACGGTACCTTCCAGGATGGAGATGGCTGACGTGATGGCGGCGAACAGCAGCAGGATGTAGAACAGAGCACCAAAAGCCGTACCAAGAGGCATGGCCTCGAATGCACTAGCCAGGGAGATGAAGGCAAAACCAGCGTTTCCACCTTCAGTGATGGCGATTCCGGCGGAGAAGGCGATGGGAATCATAGCGAATCCGGCCAGCAGCGCAACGGCTGTGTCTAAACTACAAATTAAGAAGGTGTTTTTAACCAGGTTTTCTTCCTTGCTCAGGTAGGAACCGTAAGTACACATGACGCCCATACCAAGAGACAGGGAGAAGAAGGCCTGACCCAGAGCTGCCAGAACGACGTTGGCATCAACCTTGCTGAAATCCGGGTACAGCAGGTACTTCAGACCTTCGCTGGCGCCTTCGATGGTGATACCGCGGATGAACAGCAGAATCAGCAGGACGAACAGCATGGGCATCAGAACCTTGTTCAGTTTCTCAATACCGTTGGAAACTCCCTTGATTACCACGAAAGCCGTAAGGGCAATGAAAATGAAGGGATAGATGATGGCACCTTCCAGCGGGAATGTGCCGCCTGCTCCTAAAATATCCTGCAGGAAGAAGTTGGTGGGATCTGAATATACATCTCCCGCTCCTGTGATATAGGCCACACAGTACTTCAGGACCCAGCCCCCGACGTGGGAGTAGTAGGACAGGATGATGAATCCGGTCAGGATTCCCATGCCCCCGATGAAAGTCCATTTCTTGTCAATGGCCCGAAGGGATCCGACCGCGTTTTTCTGGGCATTTCGGCCTACGGTAAATTCGGTGAGCATAACCGTAGCTCCAATCAGGAATACAATAGCAAAGTAAATCAGAATAAATGCGCTTCCTCCATTGCCGTAAGCAAGTCTGGGAAATTTCCAGATGTTGCCCAGTCCAACGGCGGAACCAGCGGCTGCTAATATAAAGCCTATATTAGTTGCCCATTGTCCTCGTTTTTCCATAAGAACCTCCTAAAAAATGACAGATAATAACGAATGATGATTGCGAGATAAAAAACCGTTGAAAATGGATGAAAAAAACACGAATTTTTCACATTTTCAACATGTTTAGACCTAATAAATATACTAAATAACACGAACAATGTCAATATAATTGGTGATTGGATACAAAATTCTGACAACTTTTTTATGAACAGAGCCATTTCCGAAGAAAAGAGAGCAAAGAAGTAATTGTAAATAGACAAAAAACCCCGTATAATGAATAGGGAAAATACCATCCATTAGGAATATATAAAGGAAGAAAAAATGCACGAATACCCGATTACACAACAAATTATTAAAATTGCTGAGAAGCATTGCCGGGAAGCCGGTGGCGAAAAAGTGACCAAAGTCCGGCTTGTGGTGGGAGAATATTCCGGCTTTGTGGGGGATTCCATTCAGATGTATTTTGACGTCATTGGTAAGGGAACCCTTTGCGAGGGAGCCCTTCTGGAGATGGAATACGTCAAGGCAAAACTGAAATGCCCCGTCTGCGGGGAGATCTATCAGAAGATTCCCATGACCTTTGCCTGCCCCAAGTGCGGCGAGGACGGAGGCCCCACGGAAATCGGCAAAGAATTCTATATTGAAGAAATTGAGGTGGAAACATGCACGACGTGAAAAAAATCAACGTGATGGAAGGCATCCATGACGAAAACGACCATATTGCTGAGCATACCAAGGAGCACCTGACCGACCACGGGATTCTGGTGGTCAACGAAATGGGGGCTCCCGGTGTTGGAAAGACCACGACGCTGAAAAACATCATCCGGAATCTGGACCTGAAGGCCTATGTCATCGAAGGGGATATCGAATCGGATATCGATACCCGGGATCTGAGGAGTCTGGGGATCACCACCTTCCAGATCAATACCTTTGGTGCCTGTCATCTGGATGCGCCCATGGTTCATAACATGGTGCAGAACATGATGATGGAAGAGAAGGGGATTCTGTTTATTGAAAACATCGGAAATCTGGTCTGCCCGGCAGAATTCTCCATTGGCGAGCATGTGAAAATGCTGATCTCCACCGTAACCGAGGGCAGCGACAAGCCCTACAAATATCCGCTGGCCTTTGAAAAGGCGGACATCATCCTGCTCAACAAGGTGGACCTGCTGCCCTATCTGGACTTCGATGAAGAATATTTCATGAAGGGAGTCCGGGCCCTCAACAAGGAAGTCCCGGTCTTTAAGGTTTCCGGCAAGACAGGAGAAGGGTTCCCGGAAGTGGCCAAATGGCTGGAAGAGCGGGCGGCCCGCTTGTTTGAAGAGGAACATCACCATCACCACCATGAATAAACCTATCATTACAGAAAATATTAAACTGTGGGGAATCGTTCAAGGGGTCGGCTTCCGGCCCTTTGTTGCAAAAGTGGCCCGATCCATGTCCATAAAAGGTCGGGTGCTGAATACCGGTGGCCTGGTGGAAATCCGGGTGACCGGACAGCAGGATGAAATTGATGGATTTGTCGGTGCCCTGCTTGAACAGAAACCGGAACCGGCGGAAATCGTCCATATAGCCAGGAACCGGGAAACTCTGACGGAATTTGAGGATTTCCGCATTGAGGGAAGCCTGGAAGAAGAGGAGGGACTGGTGATGATTCCGGCGGATCTGGCCTGGTGCGACAGCTGCCGGCGGGAGTTCGCTGATCCTGAGAATCCCAGGTATCACCACCCCTTTATCAGCTGCATGATCTGCGGTCCCCGCTTAACCATTATGGACCGGGTGCCCTATGACCGGAAAAACACCCGGATGGATCCTTTTCCCATGTGCGACTTCTGCGCTGGGGAGTACACGGACCCCGGGGACCGGCGGTATCATGCCCAGACCATATCCTGTCATCGGTGTGGCCCTCAGCTGGAATTCATCCCCAATGGCACCGACTCCAGAGATTCAAGTGGTGCTGCCTCAGATCATTCGCCTGGATCCCCAGTAGGAGCTGCGGCGGATTTGCTGAAACAAGGCCAAATCATTGGATTTAAAAGCGTCGGTGGATACAACCTGGTCGGCAATCCCTTTGATAATAGGGCTGCCAATCAGCTCCGTCAGCTTAAGGGACGGGATGAAAAACCCTTTGCTCTCATGTTTCCCGATTTGGAAACCATCCGCCGATATTGTATCAGCAATGAAACGGAAGAAAAATTGCTCCATTCCTCTGCCCGGCCGATCCTTCTGCTGGAAAAGAAACCCTGGACCACTGGCGAGGAACCCCTGGAGTTGAAAAAGAGCCGGTTCATCGGAGCCTTTCTGCCCTCCATGGGAGCCCAGCAGCTTTTATTGGATGCCTTTGGTGGCCCTTTGATCATGACCAGCGCCAACCACTCGGGAGATCCCATCATCACGGAAGACCGAATCATGGAGGATTTTGTACGGGAAAGCCAGAAGGGAGACGGGGGAATCGCCGGGGTTCTTCGGAATGACCGGGAAATCAACCTGGGCGTGGACGATTCCGTGGCAAGGGTCATCGACGGTCAGCCTCAGATGATCCGCCGATCCAAGGGTTATGCCCCGGTGCCTCTCCACATGGGGTTGGAAGAGGAAAAAATCGGGCAGTCCATGATTCTGGCTGCCGGGGGAGACCTGAAGAGTTCCTTCGCCTTGAGCAAAGGGCCCTTTTCCACCATCAGTCCTTTTTACGGGGATCTGGATTCGGAGGAAAACAGCCGTAGGTACCGGGAAGGAATCCGCCGAATGGAGGAATTTTTCCATATCAAACCGGAACTGGCCGTTTGCGACCTTCATCCCGGCTACCGGTCTACCGCCATCCTGAAGAAGTACAGTCAGGAACGGGGAATCCCCCTGCTCCAGGTTCAGCACCATCACGCCCACGTGGCTTCGGTGATGGCAGAGCACCGGCTTCGGGGGCCGGTGCTTGGAGTCAGCATGGACGGAACCGGCTTCGGAACCGACGGAAAGATCTGGGGAGGAGAAATTCTTCTTTGTGAAGAGGAAGGCTTTACCCGCCTATCCCACCTGAAATACATCCGCATGATTGGAGGAGACTCTTCCATGAAGGAAGCCTGGAAATCCGCCATGTGCTACTTTTATGATCAGTTTCATGCTGACCGGGAGCTGGCAACGGATGAATTTACCATTGACATCGGGGATATTCTGGAACAGGCGGATATCCAAAGCAGGCCGGAATGGCTACTGGTCAAGGCAGCCCTGGATCATCGGGTCAATACTCTGGAAAGTGCCAGCATGGGCAGACTTTTTGATGGAGTATCCAGCCTGCTGAATATTTGCAGCCTTAACGGGTATGAGGGTCAGTGCGCTATCCTTCTGGAGGATGCCGCTGCCCGGGGTCTGAAAAATCCGGGAGCAGACAAGAGGGATGATTTGGCCCTGGCCTTTCATCGCCGGGTCGCAAAGACGGTGGTGGAACAGTGCCGAAAGCACCGGAAAACAACGGGAGTGGAGCAGGTAACCCTCACCGGCGGGGTGTTCCAAAACCGGATTCTAATGGAAGAATGTCTTCGGCTCCTTCGAGGAGAAGGATTCCGGGTCTACTATAATATTTCGGTTAGTCCCAATGACGGCGGAATCGCCCTGGGGCAAAACACCATCGGGGCCTGGTCTTTGATCAAAGGCCGAGGCCGGGGAGGACAGAATGGCTATTGAAAAAGTACGTGAATATTTCAGGCAGCATCAAATGGAGGACCGAATGATGGAATTCCCGGTTTCCTCCGCCACGGTGGAACTGGCAGCAGAAGCAGCCGGGGTGATCCCCGCAAGAATCTGCAAGACCATTTCCTTTCGGACAGAGGAGGGATGTATCCTGATTGAAGCGGCCGGCGATGCGAAAATTGACAGCAGCAAATTTAAAAAGACTTTTGGAATCAAAGCAAAAATGCTGAATCCGGAAGAAGTATTGGAATACACGGGTCACGCGGTGGGCGGGGTTTGCGCCTTTGCCATCGAGCATCCCGGTGTGAAGGTCTACAGCGACATTTCTCTGAAGCGGTTCGAGACGGTGTTTCCCGCCTGCGGAAGCAGCAACAGCGCCATCGAGCTGACTTGTGAGGAAGTCCATCACCATTCCGGCAGTCTGGAATGGGTGGATGTCTGCAAGGGATGGCAGGAAGGAGAACAGGAACAATGTGTATAGCAATGCCCGGCAAAATAGTAGCCGTGGAAGGGAATAAAGCAAAGGTGGATTTCAAGGGAACCCTGGTGGATGTCCACGTGGGGCTCATTGATGCTAAAGTAGGGGATTATGCCCTGGTCCATGCCGGTTGTGCCATCGAAGTGATGGAAAAGGAAAAGGCCCTGGAATTAATGGAAATTTTCGAAGGGCTGGAAGAATAGGAAGCAGGAAAGAATCATGAACATACAAGAGGCAATCCGGTACCTGAAGGAATACGACGGGCCGGAGCTGAGACTGATGGAGGTCTGCGGCACCCATACCGCCAGTATTTTTAAAAGCGGTATCCGGTCTATGATCTCGGAGAAAATCCGACTGATTTCCGGCCCTGGGTGTCCGGTCTGCGTAACCCCCACCTCCTATATCGATCGGTGCATCGACTACGCCATGAAGGATAATCATGTGCTGATGACCTTCGGGGATATGATCAAAGTCCCCGGCACCTCCTCCAGCCTGGCGGAAGCCAAGGGGGAAGGGGCCCGGGTGGACATCATGTATTCCCCTTTCGAAGCGCTGGAAAAGGCAGAAAAAAATCCCGGGGTGACCTATGTGCTGGCAGCGGTAGGTTTTGAAACCACCGCGCCAATTTACGGCCTTTTAATTCGGGAAGCCCTGGATCGTCGAATCGCCAATATCCGGCTGTTAACAGCCCTGAAGACCGTATTGCCCGCTCTGGAATGGATCTGTGAAAACGAAACGGGAATCGATGGATTCATCTGCCCCGGCCATGTCAGCGTCATCATCGGCAGCGATGCTTACGGAGAATTGGCCCATCGCTACCAGCGGCCCTTTGCCGTAGCAGGATTTGAACCGGAGCACATTTTGGCGGTCCTTTATGATTTGGTTCATCAGATTCAGATGAAGAAACCGGTGGAGGATATCCATAACCTGTATCCTAATGCGGTTCGGGCAGAAGGGAATCCCAAGGCGGCAGAAGTCCTCTATCAATATTTTGAAGAGGGACCGGCCCTTTGGCGGGGACTTGGTGTAATTCCTGGTTCCGGGCTGTATCTGAAAGATGAATTTGCAGCTTTTGAAGGAGGAAGCCGTGGTCTGGAAACAGACCGGGAGCTGCCACCGGAATGCCGGTGCGGCGAGGTCATCGTGGGAAGGATCGATCCGGATCAATGTCCCATGTTCGGCACCGGATGTACCCCTACCAATCCTTACGGACCCTGCATGGTATCAGCAGAAGGAGCTTGCGGAATCTGGTATAGGAACCGGTAAGAGGGAAGCTTGAATGTGGGAGATTTGGGAAGGGAACTTGAAGGAGAGAATCATGAAAATAACCATGGCTCATGGAAGCGGAGGAAAATCCTCCGAAGAATTAATGGAGCAAGTTTTCGGGCGGCACTTTGCCAACCCGATTCTGGATAAAATGGAAGATGCAGCTGTGTTGGAAGTTTCCGGAAGGATCGCCTTCAGCACCGACACCTTTGTGGTGAATCCCTTGGAATTTAAGGGGGGGAACATCGGAAAGCTGGCCATCTGCGGTACCGTCAACGATCTGCTGATGATGGGCGCCCGGCCCAAGTACCTGACCTGCGGTTTTATACTGGAGGAAGGTCTGGAGGTGGAATTGCTGGAGCGGGTGGTGGCCACCATGGCCGATTACGCCCGGCAGGCGGGGGTTCTCATCGTTGCAGGAGATACCAAAGTAGTGGAAGGCCAGGGCGGACTGTTCATCAACACCTCCGGCATCGGCATCATCGAAGAAGGCATCCACATCAGTGCAGCTAATTGCCGACCCGGGGATGCCATCCTGCTGTCCGGAACATTGGGGGATCACCACGGAGCAATCCTGAGTGCCCGGATGGGGATGGAGAACGGGATCCACAGTGACTGCGCCCTGCTGTCCGATATGACCGATGCCCTCCGGGAGGAAGGTATTTCGGTTCGAGCCATGAGGGATGTGACCCGGGGAGGATTGGGAACCATACTCAATGAAATCGCCGACAAATCCCGATGCCAATTTGAAATTGAAGAAACAGCCATTCCCATGAAGGAAGAAGTGGCGGCCTTTTGCGATATCCTGGGGCTGGAGCCCCTTTATATGGCCAACGAAGGGAAAATGGTCCTCTTCGTCCCGGAAGAAGAAGCAGAAAAAGCCCTGGCCATCCTGCGGGACACGAAGAACGGCAGGGAAGCCGCCATCATCGGCCGGGTCCGGGAAGGCAGCGGAGTCCGGATGATTACCCGGCTGGGAGGCAGCCGGCTCGTCGACGTCCTATACGGAGAAGGCCTGCCAAGAATCTGCTAATGAAAAGACAGCCCCTCCAAAAAATGGTGGAAGGGCTGTCTTTTTTCAATTTCATATCCGTGTTCGATTGATTTTGGCAAAAACTATGATTTCAGCCAATCCAGCCGGGACCGGATCCTTCCCGTGGTGGCTTCTTTTCCCAGAATTTGCTGGATCTCCCACACGTCCGGGGATTGGGACCTGCCCATGACCGCGATTCGGATCACGGTGCTGACATCCCCCACGTGGCCCTTATAAAGGTCCGGATTCTTTTTATAGTCCTTGGGTTTGGCTGCGTAGCCGGCTTCCTTGGCGATGGCCCGGATCTTATCGAACCAGGCGGTCTGATCATCCTGATGGTCATAGGTAGTCAGGTAAGCCTCCAGGATGTGGATCTGGTCCGGGGTAGTGACGTTGTCAGGAGCCGGGTCTTCGATTTGGAAATAATCCTCATAAAAGTACCGGATGAACTGGAAGATCTGGCTGGCGTTGATCAGGTCCTTCCGGGGCTTGTCGCCGGAACGGCCCAGGTCCAGGATCCTGGCCAGATAATCTTCTCTTCCCTCAAACAGGGGGAGGATTTCCCGGCGGAATTCGGCGGACCAGCCCTTCATAAAGTCGACTAATTCTGAGGCAGGAATCCGAAGGAGCACATCCTTGGAGATATCCTGGAGTTTATTCAAGTCAAAGAGGGCACCGGAGCTGCTCATCTTCTCAATGGAAAAGGGGAATTCTTCCATGGGCAGGTCCGGATTGGCAATTCGCCATTCCTCAAAATTGGAGTTGAGCACGGTCAGCAGGTATTCTCGAACGGCTTTGGGGTGATAGCCTTCGTTTCGATAGTAATCCAGGGATAGCTCCGGATCCAGCCGCTTGGAAAGCTTCCGCTTGTTGCCGGAATCGTCCAGTTTCATCAGCTGTGCCGTGTGGCAGTATACGGGGATGGGGAACTCCAACAGCCGGAAGAGCTCGATGTGAACCGGCAGAGTGGAAAGCCACTCAGCTCCCCGGACCACATGGGTGGTTCTCATCAGGTAATCGTCCACCACATGGGCAAAGTGATAGGTGGGGATGCCGTTGGCCTTCAGGATCACCACGTCCTGGATGTTCTCCGGCATTTCCAGGGTACCCCGGATGCCGTCCTCCACCTGAATCATGGTGACATCTTCCGGAGAAGCATCAGCCTTGCCCTGGGATTTCAGCCGGATGACATAGGGTTTGCCCTGCTCCATCCATTGGGCAGCCTGTTCCGGAGAAAGGTTTCGGTTGGCAGCCCATTTGCCGTAGATTCCCGGGTT
>JBLJBD010000034.1:0-21849 GCA_047637815.1 Anaerovoracaceae bacterium | reverse complement strand
GGACAGCTAAAGAAGATCAAGGAAATGAATCCGGATTTCACCGTCTGTGTCTGCGGCTGTATGATGCAGCAGCAGCATGTCATCGATACGGTCAAACAGAAATATCCCTGGGTGGACATCATTTTCGGTACCCACAACATCCACCAGTTTCCCAAGCTGCTGGAGTCGGTGCTGGGGGAAAAGAAGAAGATGGTGGATGTCTGGGACGATGGAGGAGACATCGTGGAAGGGCTGCCGGTAAAGAGGCAGTTTGCCCACAAGGCTCTGGTCAATATTATGTTCGGATGTAATAATTTCTGTACCTACTGCATCGTCCCCTACACCAGGGGAAGGGAGCGGAGCCGCCACTCGGAGGAAATCCTGGCAGAAGTTCGGGATCTGGTCCGGGACGGGGTTCAGGAAATCACCCTGCTGGGGCAGAACGTCAATTCCTATCAGGGAGATGTGGACTTTGCCGGACTGATTCGGAAACTCAATGAGGTGGAGGGTTTACAGCGTATCCGCTTCATGACCTCCCATCCCAAGGACATTTCGGAGGAGCTGATCCGGGCTTATCAGGATTGCGATAAGCTTTGCAATCATATTCATCTGCCGGTACAAGCCGGCAGCAACCGGGTCCTGGAGCGGATGAACCGAAAGTACACCAGGGAGCACTATCTGGACTTGATTCGGAAGTTTCGGGAGACTCGGCCGGACATCGCCATCACTACCGACATCATCGTTGGCTTTCCGGGAGAAACAGAAGAGGATTTTCAGGACACCCTGAGCCTGGTTCGGGAAGTGGAGTATGATTCCGCCTTTACGTTCCTTTATTCTGTCAGAAAGGGAACACCGGCGGAGCAGTATGAAGACCAGGTACCGGAGGATGTGAAGCATGAACGGTTCAACCGATTGGTAGACCTGATGAATGAACTTTCCCTGAAAAAGAATAAAGCCCTGGAAGGGCTGGTGCTTCCGGTACTGGTGGAAGGAGTCAGTAAGAACAACGAAGACACGCTGACCGGCAGAACGGAAGGTTTTAAAACGGTCAACTTCAAAGGACCAAAGGAGATCATCGGTACCATTGTACCGGTTCAGATCATGGAAGGAAAAACCTTCAATCTGGAGGGAATATTTATAGAAAAATAAATCTTTCTTGACATTACCAATTCCAAGTGCTAACATGAATAAAAAATATAAACCGATGAAGAGGAAGTAAAACTGCCAAGCGATCAGTCAGCGAGTCCGGAATGGTGGAAGCCGGGTAGATGTCAGCCGCAGACAAATGGGCCTCTGAGGGCGACGGGAACAAAGGATGAAATCCTTTCAGTAGCGGAGACGTAAAACCTGCGTAAAAGGTTAGGGGTGTGATGGCACTCTGCAGAGAGAATGAAGGATTCTTCATTAAACAAGGTGGTACCGCAGGTTAGCACTTGTCCTTGTACATAGGATAAGTGTTTTTTTGATTATCAAAGAAACCGTGGAAGCCTGATGAATGACTTCAGCAGAGGAGACCCTTTTCAATTATTTGCAGCAGTAGAAGAAAAGGAGAAACAAAATGGAAAAGAAGAATGCAAGAGAGATGGATTTCACCAATTATCTGAAGGAATACCCGGATCAGAAGGGATATTTTGGAGAGTTCGGAGGCGCTTACCTGCCACCGGAGCTGATTCCGGCCTTTAAAGAGGTGAACCAGGCCTATCAGACCATCTGCCATTCCGCCCGGTTCATCAGTGAGTTGAGAAGGATCCGGAAGGAGTTTCAGGGCAGGCCCACACCGGTCTACCATTGCGAAAGGCTTTCCAAGAGTCTGGGAACCACTCAGATTTACCTGAAGAGAGAAGACCTGAATCATACCGGAGCCCATAAGCTGAATCACTGTATGGGTGAAGGATTATTAGCCAAATATATGGGAAAAAAGAAGTTGATTGCGGAAACCGGTGCCGGACAGCATGGAGTGGCTTTGGCTACTGCTGCCGCCTTTTTCGGACTGGAATGTGAGATTCACATGGGAGAGGTGGACATTGCCAAGCAGGCCCCCAATGTGGCCAGAATGAAGCTTTTAGGCGCTAAAGTGGTCCCCGTGTCCCATGGCCTCAAAACCTTGAAAGAAGCTGTGGATTCGGCGTTCCAGGCCTATCTGGCCGATCATGAAAATTCC
Source organism: Anaerovoracaceae bacterium (assembly GCA_047637815.1). Lineage (GTDB taxonomy): Bacteria > Bacillota > Clostridia > Peptostreptococcales > Anaerovoracaceae > UBA5559. The sequence goes on along the minus strand of JBLJBD010000034.1, from coordinate 19,709 downwards.
ATCTACTGCATCGGTTCCGTGGTGGGCCCCCATCCCTTCCCGGCCATGGTAAGGGATTTCCAGATGGTAGTTGGGAAGGAAGCCAGGGAGCAGTTTCTGGAGATGACCGGGTACCTGCCGGATGCAGTGGTGGCTGCCGTTGGTGGCGGAAGCAACGCCATGGGCATCTTTTCCGGATTCCTGGCAGACCCGGTTAAGATTTACGGCGTAGAGCCCATGGGAACGGGCCATGAACTGGGACAGCATGCCGCATCCATGACTTATGGTTCCAAGGGAATCATGCACGGCTTTGAGAGCATGATGCTGAAGGATGAAGCGGGAGAGCCGGCTCCGGTCTATTCGGTAGCCAGCGGACTGGATTATCCTTCCGTCGGCCCGGAACATGCCTTCCTGAATCAGATTGGACGGGTCCATTATGACTATGTGATGGATGATGAAGCCATTGACGCCTTCTTCGCCCTTTCCCGGCTGGAAGGGATTATCCCGGCCATTGAAAGCTCCCATGCCCTGGCTTATGCCATTAAACTGGCTAAAACGGAAAATCCCGGATTTGTATTAGTAAACCTGAGCGGACGAGGAGATAAAGATATGGACTTCGTCCTGGAGAATTATGGAGATCGATTGTAGCTATGGAAATTCTTTCTGCCTTCTGGTCCACGTTCATCGCCCATTTTCTGACGGTGCTCTATATTGTGGATTTCATCATTGCCCTTACCATCATTTTTCTGGAGCGAAAAAATCCATCCGCCACACTGGCCTGGATCATGGTACTTTTTCTGTTGCCGGTAGCGGGAATCATCCTCTACCTGCTTTTCTCCCAGAACATTGCCCGGAAAAAGATTTTCCGCTTGTCCCGGTTCGAGGAGCAGACCATTGAAAATGCCTTAAAGGAGCAGATCGATGAAATCGATTCCGGCCGTTTTGTTTTCACCAACCGGGAAAGCAGGCAGTGGCGGGATATGATCAGGCTGAACCAGAAGTACGGAAAGGCTTATTTCACACAGGATAATCGAATCAAAGTCATAACAGACGGAGAGAGCATGCATGAAAGTCTGCTGAAAGACATCCGAAATGCTCGTTCTACCATCAACATGATGTATTTCATCATCAAAAACGATTATGTTGGGAAGGAAGTCATCCGGGTCCTGACGGAAAAAGCGAAGCAGGGGGTGGAAGTCCGCCTCCTGATCGATGCCATAGGCGGAAGACAAATATTGGATTATGTGGTATCTGACCTGCGGGAAGCCGGAGGTCAGGTATTCTTTTTCTTTCCACCCCGCTTTAAATTTCTGAAATTTGTTAACACAAAACTGAATTATCGGAATCACCGGAAAATCGTGGTCATTGACGGTAAAATCGGTTATATCGGCGGATTCAATATCGGGAAGGAATACGTGGGACACAAGAAGAAATTCGGTTTCTGGCGGGATACTCATCTCAGGCTGACAGGCAGCGGGGTTCAGGATCTGAATGCCCGTTTCATCATGGACTGGCGGTTTGCTTCCAAGGAACGGCTGGTAGTTTCCGAAGCCTATTACAGCGAAGTAGAGCAGCACGGAACCACGGGAATTCAGATTGTCTCCTCTGGTCCCGATGCCAATCGGGAAGAAATCAAAAGGGCATACATGAAAATGATTGTCACCGCTACCAGGTCCGTCTATCTGCAGACGCCCTATTTCGTACCCGATGACAGCCTTTATGAATCTCTGAAGATGGCCTCCCAGTCCGGCGTGGATGTGAGGATCATGATACCCTGCATGCCGGATCACATGTTCGTATACTGGGCTACCTATTCTTATGTTGGTGAGTTGATCCGCTCCGGCGTTCGGGTTTTTATCTACGACAACGGATTCCTTCACGCCAAGACCATCATGGTCGACGGAGAGGTGGCTTCCATCGGATCGGCTAACTTTGACAGAAGGAGCTTCAAGCTTAATTTTGAGGCCAATGCCTTTATCTACGACGGACAGGAGGTCCGGGAACTGGAACGGATTTTTGAGGAAGATATGAACGTCTGCCACGAATTGACCCAGGAACTGTATGATAAACGGTCTCTGATGATTAAATTCAAAGAGTCCATCGCCCGGCTCCTTTCCGACTTGCTGTAAGTTGATTTTTCGGGAAAATTGTGTTATAGTGTCTGTTAATTGTTTTTAAAATATAATGATCGATGAAGAAAGGAACGAACCTATGAATTTTACTTATCTGGATAAAACCGACCCTGAACTGAGCCAAATGATCCGCAGGGAGATCAACCGTCAGGAAAATAAACTGGAAATGATCGCATCCGAGAATTTTACCAGTCAGGCGGTGATGGATGCCTGTGGCAGCGAGCTGACCAACAAATATGCAGAAGGATATCCGGGTAAGAGATATTACGGCGGCTGTGAGCACGTGGATGAAGTAGAAACCCTGGCCATCGAACGGATGAAGGAACTTTTCCAGGCTCCCTATGCCAACGTACAGCCCCATTCCGGTTCCAGTGCCAACATCGCTGTCTATTTTGCACTGCTGAATCCAGGGGATACGGTATTGGGAATGGACCTATCCAACGGAGGTCATCTGACCCACGGCAGCAAGGTCAATATGTCCGGTAAATATTTTAACTTTGTTTCCTACGGTCTGGATCCTGAAACAGAAACCATTGATTTTGATGAAGTGAGAAGACTAGCCCTGGAACATCAGCCCAAAATGATCGTGGCCGGAGCCAGCGCTTATCCTAGAATCATTGATGCGAAAAAATTCCGGGAAATCGCTGATGAAGTGGGAGCCTTGCTATTAGTAGATATGGCTCATTTTGCCGGACTGGTCGCAGCAGGGGTTCATCCCAATCCCATGGAATACGCCGATGTGGTGACAACCACGACCCACAAGACCCTCCGGGGGCCCCGGGGTGGAGCGATTCTGGCCAAAGAAGAATTCGGACCTAAAATCAACAAAGCCATTTTCCCCGGAATCCAGGGTGGCCCCCTGATGCACATTATTGCTGGAAAAGCGGTCTGTTTCAAGGAAGCCATGGAGCCAGAGTTTGTGGAATACCAGAAACGAGTAGTGAAAAATGCAGCTGTTCTGGCGGAAGAGCTGATGAAAAGAGGATTCAACCTGGTATCGGGAGGAACGGATAACCATTTAGTACTGCTGAACCTGGCCAATAAGAACCTCACCGGTAAAGATGCAGAAAAATTGCTGGATGATGCCAACATCACCACCAATAAGAATACGGTTCCCAATGATCCTTACGGCCCCAATGTAACCGCCGGGATCCGACTGGGAACGCCAGCCCTGACCACAAGAGGTTTTAAGGAACCTGAAATCGTTAGAGTCGCCGAAGCCATCAGCCTGGTTCTGGACTATCCGGGAGTGGAAGAAATGAAGGAAAAGGCGAAACAAATCGTTGAAGAGCTTTGCCAGAAATTCCCTCTGTATAAATAACAGACAGAAAGGACATTATGAATCGAGTAATCCGATCCCCCATACTTCTTCTTATGCTGATCATGCTGGCCATGGCGGTGATCAATGGTCGTTTCGCCGATCCCTTGGGTTGGCTGATGAATATGGCCCTGATGCTGCCAGCCATTGTTATTGGCCTTTCGTTCCACGAATTTGGCCACGCGGTCGTGGCTTACCGATTGGGTGACCACACCCCGAAATTGCAGGGAAGGGTTACCATCAGCCCTTTGGCCCATATCGATCTCTTTGGTTTCTTAGCGTTGACGTTCGTTGGCTTTGGCTGGGGCAAGCCGGTCCAGATCAATCCTGGGAACTTTCGGCATCCCCGCCGGGACGAGTTTTTGGTTGGAATAGCCGGAGTAACCATCAATCTGATCATTGCCATTGCTACTGCCGGAATCCTGAAACTTTACTTTTCAGCGGCTGCCGGTTTTGCCAACACCTATATGGGCAGCGTCATAGCGGATATCCTGGTATACATCATTTTTGTCAACATCATCCTGATGGTGTTCAACCTGATACCGGTTCCCCCCCTGGACGGATTTGGCCTGCTGACTCAAATCTTTGATCTTCAGAAGAAAAGCTGGTATGAAAGCGTTTATAGAAACGGCTTCATCATCCTTCTGGCCCTTTTGATCTTTGATGTGATCGACCGGGTTCTGACCCCCACGGTAAACTTTATTTTTAATACGATTATGGGATTATTCTTCGGATAATAGGACAACAAAAAAAGGGCAGTGCCCTTTTTTTATTGGAGTGAAAGATTCCATCAACGATTATCGTATCATATCGTTGAGTTCTGTCATGATTCGCTGGAAGGGAAAACCGATGACGTTATCGAAATCTCCTTCAATGTAATCCACCTGAGGACCCCAGTTCCCCTGGATCGCATATCCTCCGGCCTTGTCGTAGGGTTCCTCGGTGTCGATGTAACGAAAGATATCCTCATCCGTATAGTGTTTAAAGTAAACCCGGGTCAGTTCATAAAAAACGCGACGATTATAAGAAGCCGGTTCGATCAGGGCTACGCCGGTGGCTACATAATGGGATTTCCCATTGAGGTCCTTCAGGATTCGATAAGCATCCTCCCGGGATTGCGGTTTTCCGATGATTCGTCCATTATAGACTACCGTATCCGCAGCAATGATGATTCCGTTTTCGGGAAAATCGCCATCAAAGGAGGCTTCGACAGCGAGGCCTTTTTTTAATGCCAGGAAGCAGACGGCTTCTTTCATATTGGTATTTTCATCGATATCTTCGTCGATTTCCGGTTTGCGGATGATCGGTTCGAATCCCTTTTGTTCCAGCATTTCAATGCGGCGGGGAGAGGAAGAGGCCAGTATGATTTGTTTGTTCATCATCATCCTCCCTTTGTTATGGTGTCAGCCAATCCGGAAGAGTATCCTCGTCATCTCCCGGATTCTGGCCATTGCCATTGTTGCCTTGTCCGTTGCCGTCCGGGCTATTTCCATTGTTGTCCTGGCCTGGATAATTGTCCTGGGTCAGAACTGCCCCTTCAAAGAAATAGGTGGCAGCTCCGGAGGGATCGACCCCGTACAAGGATGGATTGCTATTGTGGAGCGGACAGTAATAGTGAGGGGCTTCATGGGTGATATCCGCGACTCCTGTAATGAAATAGGGCCGCAAAATACCGACTTTTTCAGCAGTAAAGGTACATTCCGGGGTAGCCAGGAAACCTGTTTCACTGCAGATTCGAACAGCAGTGTGCAGATTATCGGTTCTGGTAGGCTGGGTTCCGGCAATGAAATACTCATTCCTTACCGTTCCCCTTGGATCTAAAGCGGTAAGGTCGCCGGGCAGCAGGCCGCTGGCTGAATCAATGGAGACGGTCACAATTTTGTCCGTGGGTCCAGGGAAGGAACCGGTGGTCAGCCCGGCGGTGACCTGCTTCATGATCTTGCTGAACAATCGGGAGGAGGCCACGCTTCCCTGGGTCAGTTCGATGTTGACGTCATTTCCGATCCAGATGGATCCCACATATTGGGGAGTGAATCCAACGAACCAGGCATCGTAGTTGTCTGATGTGGTACCAGTCTTTCCGGCTACCGGCTGGGAGCCGATGGCTGCACTGGCCCCGATGCCGGACTGTACCGTACTTTTCAGCATATCGGTCATGATGAAGGCGGTTTCCTTGTCCATGGCCTGGGATTTATATGGAATCTTTTCCAGTATGACTTCACCCCGCTTGTTTTCCACCCGGGTATAGGCTACTGGCTCCGTATAGAGACCCTGGTTGACGAAGGCACCATAAGCTCCAGCCATTTCCAGGGGAGATACTCCTTTGGTCATGCCTCCCAAAGCCAGGGCAGCCGCATTCATATCGTTGGTTGCTCCACTTTCCACCAGGGATGTAATCCCCAGTTTTTTCAGAAAGCTGACGGAAGCGGGAACACCCACCTCCTGAAATACCTTGACTGCGTTCACGTTGATGGACTGCTCAATGGAAACCCGCATGGAGTTCAGGCCCCGATAACCGGTGTACCAGTTGGTGGGCCAGAGCTTTCCGTCCACGGTGAGGGGAGCATCGTCGATGACGCTGGCTGCGGTCCAGTAATCCCCGTAGAGGGCGGAGGTTTCCCCTTTAAAACTCTGTGGGGTACCGGATTTAGCTGCATCAGCCCCCTGCTGAATGGCCGGGCCATAAACTCCGATGGGTTTCATGGAGGAACCTGGCTGCCTGGGACTGGTAGCTCGATTGAACAGGAGCCGTCCGAAGGTTTCCCGGCCGCCCACCATAGCCCGGATCGCTCCGGTTTCCGGTTCGGTGATTACCATGGCCGACTGGGGCTGGATGACCTTTTGCCGCAGGGTGTAATGCTGGTTGGTAATCTGGATTGTATCCCCTGAAACAGTCAGGAATTGGGGGTTGTCGGCAAGGAATTTACTTGAAATCACCAGATTGCCATCCCCATCCTTGTCCTTATATTCCTGAGGAATCATGATGACACCACCGTTCATGCTGTAGAATCGGTTGTCGGCTACCTGATACATATTTTTAAACTCAATGCTGTAATCGGTCTTGCCCTGGACTTCGGTTTTATAGAAGTGAAGTCGTTTATCCGCCAGCAGGAGGATATCTCCGTTTTCCTTCACCTGGAATTCTTCTGGAAAGAGGGTAAAGGTGCCGTTCTCATCAAAATAATTGGAATAGGCATAAAGGATGATGCCTCCGGTGCTCTTGATGATGTTTCCGGCCCCGTCTTTTCTCAGGTTGGTTACACCGGGGAAATTAGCCGGATTATCGTATTCTGTTTCCACGATTTTCTGGGCTCGGGAATCCATGGTCGTATAAATCCGGAGGCCATTGTTATAGAGGGTGCTCCTGGCTTCTTCCGGGGTCATGTTCATCTCTTCCTGTAGATCGGCCAACACCTGAGAAATGACATAATCGGCAAAGTAGGAGGAAATTTCGGACATGGATTCCATGCTGGGATTGATCATATCCCGGAAATTGATGGCCAGAGCCTCCTCTTTTTCAGCTGCTGTGATATATCCCTGTTCTTCCATAAACCGGATAGCCAGTTCCCGGCGGTCCTTGGAAAGATCATTGAAGGTATAGGTGTAGGAATCCCCTTTGTAAATGATGTTTTCATTGTCCGGCGTTACCGCCTCTGAATCCATTCTTTTCACAAGAGCATAGGAGTCTGGAGCCTTGGCCAGGGCTGAAAGGGCAGCACATTCGATCAGCGTCAGATTTTCCACATCCTTGCTGAAATAGGCCTGGGAAGCAGCCTGGACTCCATTGGAATTAAAGCCCAGGAATATGGTATTCAAGTAGGCTTCGATGATCTGCTCTTTCTCCAGGTTCTGTTCCAGCTGAATGGTATAATAAGCCTCTGAAATCTTTCTGGTGATGTCGTAGTCGGATTTTGTTTCCACCAGGTACAGATTCCGGGCCAGTTGCTGGGTAATCGTACTGGTACCGCTGATTTTGCCACCGGAGAAGACGCTTTCTTTGATAGCACCGAAAATACGGATAATGTTGAAGCCTTTGTGCTCCCAGAAGGTTTTGTCTTCAATGGCAACAAAAGCATCCACCAGATCTTCCGGAAGCTCATTAAAGCTGACATTGGTCCGGGAGGTCCCGCCCATCACCACGCTGTCGATGATATTGCCCTCCGCATCATACATCAGAGAACTTTCTGAAAGGAGGGAGTAGATGTTGTTGGGGTCGATCTTGGGAGATCGTATAATAACTGAAGCAGTGAAGACACCCACGGCAATGACCATGAGCAGAATCAGACCGATTACGAATCGGAGGAGTTTTTTCCAATTCAGCCGGTATTTTTTTTGCTTCTTTCTTTTCGTGTTTCTTGGCATATTGACTCCTGAATCTGCTGAATCTGAATCGTCACGGTCTAATATGGTGTGGGCACCGATTTTCAGAAAAAACCCTTTGATTCCGGCAAGAATCAGGATGAGCTTTTCCATCAGGAGGGATTTCCAATCCGTCGTTTCTTCGCTGCTAAGCCGCTCCCGTCGGGATGGCTGCTGTAAATCCGCTGTTGTATCAACTGCAGGAGGCACCTCCGACGGCTGTTGATGGTTATCTGGCGTGGGTTCTGCTTCTGGTTTGTTCTCCAGCTTGCTGCTGATTTCATCAAATTGAGCGAAAAATTCTTCTATATTGCTGGAATTTCCAGCATCTTTGTTCATTTTATCATGATCTTGAGGGGACAAATTGTCACCGCCTTTCTACATTACATATGGGATATTATAGCATAGGCCTGCCCTTTTATAAAACATTTTATGCTGGAGAGAGGATGACAGCCGGTGACAAATCCCAAAAAATGACATATAATGGAAATATAAATAAATAATAACATACAGAAAGGAGTTCCTATGTGGGGAAGAAGGCCACTGGTTCCAATGGCTGCCGGATTGACAGCCGGCATATGGGGAGCGGATCGTTTTGGGGAGGTTCTGTTTTTTTTTCTAACGGTTCTGTCCATGGTTTTTTTGATGATTGTATTCCGGGAAAAACAGTCAGAGGAGAAAGAGATTCAAGCCGGATTCCCCGAATGTACAGGGTTCTTAAATTCACTGCTGCTTTTTATCCTGTTCATGACTGTCGGCACGCTGGTCTGTCTGTGGGAGGATGGAAAGATCCGGCAGCTTCCGGCCCAGGAGGGGAAAATCGTGCAGGTCCAGGGACTGGTATCCGGAGTAAAATCAGCAGATTCCACTATCCGGCTTGAAATGAACATTAATGAATTGAATGGAAACATGGTTAAGGAAAAGACCCTTGTCACCATAAGAAATTATTCCCCGGAGTTAAGCCAAAAGAACCTGATCGGCAGAGAAATCCGGATAGAGGGCAGGGCAGAGCTTCCGGCACAACGGAGGAATCCGGAAACTTTTGACTATAGAAATTATTTAGAAACCCAGGGAATTTTCGGGTTGATTCAGGATGGCCGTGTTCTCGGTCTGTCCTCCTCGCCAAAGGGAATTTTTGGCACCCTTTTGCATCACACATCCGGATGGAAAGAGAGAATAGGGCAGGAAATGAGCAGGAGGATCCCGGAAGGCCGTGCTTCTATGCTGTTGGGCATGATGTTCGGTGAAACCGATAATATGGATGAAAGTATCCTGGACCTGTTCCGGAAGAACGGAACGGCCCACATCCTGGCTGTGAGCGGGCTGCATGTGGCGATGGTCTACGCCGCGGTAAGCCTGGTCATTCCTGGGGGTCGAATCGGAAGGGACCTGATCATTCTTTTTCTGCTGTTTCTGTATATGGTACTGGCAGATTTTTCTCCTTCCGTTATGAGGGCGTTTTTGATGATATTGATCCATATAGCAGGAAAGCGACTCTATGCCCGTTATGATCTTTTATCTTCGGGATCGCTGGCATTGGTCTTCCTTTTATTACTGAATCCCAGGTCTCTCTTTAATCCGGGATTCCAGTTATCCTTTCTGGCCATTTTTTCTCTGGCCTTTTTGCTGCCGATACTGGAAAAAATTTTTAACAGCAGGATGCTCCCTGTGCTGCTGGCCCTCCCCATAGGATTGAGCCCATTCACCGCCTATCTGTTTAATTATGTTTCTTTATCCGGGTTGATCCTGAATCCTCCGGTGGTTTTTCTGGCCGGTATCCTGATCCCAGCCTCTCTTTTGCTGTTACCCTTGGTCCTGCTGCCGGGAACCGGCGGGTTGCTGGATTTCATGGGGCATTTTCTCTATTTGCTGCTGGAAACCCTTCTTTGGCTCAATAATGCTCTATTCGCACCGGGACGATCGTATATCCATGTTATGAGCCCGGAACCCTTCAAGCTTTTCCTTTATTATGTTCTTCTGATCCTGGGAACTTCGGAAGGGGGGAGATGGTTTTTCCGGAATAGCGGAAAGAAATGGGCAGGTGGAATCCTTCTGGCATTTTCCTTGATGCTCCTGGTTTATTCCGTGTTGCCTAAAACTCCTTTTCGGGAGGCAGATGTCATCTTCGTGGATGTGGGACAGGGAGACTGCATCCACATCCGTACAAGCGGAGGCAAACACATTTTGGTAGATGGGGGCGGGCATAAGGACCGGGACGTGGGAATGGAAATCCTGCTGCCCTATCTCTTAAAGAATCGGGTCCCCGGGATAGATCTAGCCGTGGTGACCCATCTTCATACCGATCACTTCGATGGAATAGCTTCCCTGGCCCAGGAGGGGATGGTGAAGAAAATCGCCTTGTACGAAGGATACCGGTCCCAAGAGAAAGAAATTCTTTCTCTTACCGGAATGAAGCAGGAGAACCTGATTTATGTCAGGGGAGGGATGATGCTGACTCTGGATTCCGGGACCAGGCTTCACATACTGAGTCCCCCGGCAAGAAGCAGAGAGGAATATGAGAAGAATCTGAGAGATTCGGAGGATGAAAATAAAAACAGCCTGGTGGTGATGGCTGACATTCGGGGTGGAAAGCTTCTGCTGACCGGAGATATTACCAGGGAGGGGGAAGAAAAGCTAATGGAACACAACGGGGATATTCGGGCAGAGGTACTGAAAGTATCCCACCATGGCAGCAAAAGTTCTTCTGGAGATGAATTTATTAATAGGGTCCGCCCTGAATCTGCGGTCATTCAGGTTGGCAGGAACTACTACGGACACCCGTCCCGGGAGGTTCTGGATCGATTGGAGGAAAGAAAAATTCCGGTCTTCCGAACCGATCTTCATGGTGCAGTTGCCTTACGGTTTGACCCGGGTTCCGAAGACGAAATCACGGTGCCGGTTCGATACACGGTTCTCCATCCGTCCCCATTCTGATAGCCAATCCCTGGGAGGATACAGGGGAAAATGCAGGGGAACCATTGAAATAATTGGGAAAAGAAGGTATAATGAATCCCGGAAAACAAAGAGGTGGAGCAGGAATGGCCCAGAGAGAAAAAAAAGAGCATGCCTACAACCGAATTAATAAGGATTTAAAAAGCAATGCCATTGCAGGGCCATTGCTTTTTTATGGGCGGGAAAAATTCCTGATTGAATGGGCCATCGGTATGATGGAGAAACAGTGGATCAGCCCGGCTGCCAAAGAGCTGGATCGAAACAATCTGTCCTGGGAAGGAATCACCCTAAACGATCTTATGGACTTCTGCGAAACCGTCCCCATGCTGTCTGAAAAAAGACTGGTGGTTCTTCGGGATATGAAAAATCCCGGAGAAGATTTTGCAGCCTATCTGGACCAGATTCCGGAAACCTGCCAGCTGATCATGATCTGGGAGGACCCGGACAAGAGGACCAAAGCCTATAAGGAGATTGCTAAAAGATCCGGGGAATATGAATTCGGTATCCTGGATGAACCGGATCTGCGGAAATATATTGATAAACGGTTCCGTCAGGCCGGAAAGAGCATCCCTTCCAGCCGAATGAATCAGTTGATTCAGCGTACCGGTTATTACGACAAGGACAGCCTTTACACGTTGAACAACCTGGAGAACGACCTGAAAAAGATCATCGCCCACTGCAGCGGACAAGAAGTGGGGGAAGAGGATATCCGGGCCGGGGTACTCGGGAATCTTGAAACCAATGTTTTTGAAATGCTGGATGCCATTGCCGGCAACAAAAAGGAGGAAGCGTTCCGTCTTCTCCACAACGTGATGGTCACCGGAGAAAACATCTATTACCTGCTGGCCGTGATCATTGGTCAGTTTGAAACGATTCTGGAGATCAAAGAGCTTCGGGAAGAGGGAATGGACCCGGCCTCGATGCACCGGCTGACCGGCATACATGAATTCCGGATCAAAAAAGCTTTGCAGCAGGGAGAACGGATTTCGGTCCGGCAGTTAAAGACCACCTTATCCCGGCTTTATGAAGTGGATCGGAATATTAAAAATGGTCAGATGGAAGGCCTCCTGGCCCTGGAAATGATCATCGCAGGGGTATAGCTAACAGCAATACAAAAGATACGATAACAGAAAGCAGGAACCCATGACAAAACAATTTAAGGCAGAAATGCTGCTTTTACTGGTGGTGACCTTTTGGGGCATCTCCTATTATTTAATGGATGTCAGTCTTCAGGAACTGGAACCCTTTACCCTCAATGCCTTTCGGTTCTTGGGGGCTTTTGCAGCAGCTGTGATCCTGGCCTTTCCGAAGTTAAAATCGGTCAATAGGACCACGATCAAGTATAGTTTCTATATCGGAGTCGCCCTTATTTTTGTATACATCGGTGCAACCTTTGGCGTCATGTATACCAGCCTCTCCAATGCAGGATTTCTTTGTGCCCTCACCGTTATATTTACACCGATTTTCGGTTATATTTTTAAGGGTACGATTCCGGATAAAAAGCTGTCTTTCATTGTAGTAGCCTGCGTTGTCGGTATTGGACTGCTGACCCTGAACGAAAATCTGAAACCGGCTGTGGGAGATATTCTTTGCCTGATGTGCGCCATGGCCTATGCGGGGGATTTGCTGATTACGGAAACGGCCGTAGCCAAGCAGGAAGTGAATGCCTTTCAGTTGGGGGTTTTTCAATTGGGATTCGCTGGATTTTTCAACCTGATCCTGGCTTTTCTCCTCGAGACACCCCATCTGCCCCAATCACCTGAAGTCTGGAGATCGGCTATTTTTCTGGCGGTATTTTGTACCGGTGTGGCTTTTATCATCCAGGCGGTTGCCCAGCAGCATACGACAGCCTCCCATGTGGGAGTCATTTTTACCCTGGAGCCGGTCATTGCCGGTTTTGTTGCTTACTTTCTTGCGGGTGAGGTGCTTTTGCCAAGGGCTTATCTGGGCGCGGTAATACTGGTAGGGAGCCTGTTAATCATGGAAATGGATCCTAAGATATTCCGAAACAGAAAATTGAACCGATCCCAAAGGGACCGAATTGTTTGAAAAATCGAGTTTTTCTGTATATAAAATACAAAGCAGCGGAGGCCGGAATCCGTTGCTTTTTGTTTCTTTTGTTGATATAATTTCACCGTATATGCTTATATCAAGGATATAATTTTAATACTAGGAGGATGAAAATGACTGAGAGACCGGATAGCACGGTGCAGAACTTTGACGAGTTGGCCGAAGTGCTGGAAAAGTACGGTAAGGTGCCGGGAAGCCTTATTACCATATTGCAGAAGACCCAGGACATCTATGGGTATCTGTCTCTGGATGCAATCAATTATATTGCACTGAAGACAGGCATCAAACCGGCTAAGATTTATGGAGTTGCCACTTTTTATACCCAGTTCAGGCTGAAACCCATCGGTAAGAATCTGATCATGCTCTGTCAGGGTACCGCCTGCCACGTAAACGGTGCCAAGATGATCGAGGAAGCCATTACAGAACATCTGAGCATTCACGACGGAGAAACAACCGAAGACGGTCTGTTCACCCTGAACAACGTGGCTTGTCTTGGATGCTGCTCCCTGGCGCCTGTCATGATGGTTAAAAATAGCGATGGGGATGAAACCTACGGAAATCTGACCAAAGATACGGTCAAAAAAGCCTTGGATGAAATCAGAGAAAGGGGTTAGGTGACGGCAGATGAGAGTTGTTGTTGGACAAGGAAGCTGCGGCATCGCGACCGGAGCAAAGAAAACAGCTGTGGAGTTTGAAAAACTCATCGCAGAAAGAAACTTAGAAGGCATTGAAGTGTCCCTGACTGGCTGCGTTGGTACCTGTTACCTGGAACCCATCGTTGACGTGTATGATGATCACGGACAGATGACCCGGTACACCAAGGTACAGCCGGAAAAGGTCAGCGAAATCATTGAGAATCATCTGATCAACGGCAAGGTTTACGGAGACCTGGCTATAAAGGATCAAGATACTTCTTTTATTGACAAGCAGATGCGGATCGTTCTGCGAAACTGCGGAATCATCAATCCGGAGATCATTGATGAATATATCGCCACCGGAGGATATGAGGCTACGAAAAAAGTCGTAACTTCCATGACTCAGGAAGAGGTCATCGAGGAGATTAAGGAATCGGGACTGCGAGGCCGTGGGGGAGCAGGATTCCCCACCTGGTTCAAGTGGGATGCAGCAAGAAAGAGTCCCGGAAGTCCTAAATACATGGTATGTAATGCAGACGAAGGAGATCCGGGAGCCTTTATGGACCGAAGCGTTCTGGAGGGTGATCCCCACTCTCTGATTGAAGGAATGATCATTGGCGGTTACGCCATGGGAGCATCCGAAGGAGTCATCTACGTCCGAGCTGAATATCCCCTTGCCATCCATCGTTTGGAAATAGCCATGGAACAGGCGCGGGAAAGAGGATTCTTAGGAAAGAATCTTTTCGGAACCAGCTTCAGCTTCGATCTCCGTATCAAAGCCGGTGCCGGAGCATTTGTTTGCGGAGAAGAGACTGCCCTGATTGCCTCCCTGGAAGGAGAACGGGGCATGCCCCGTCTGAAGCCTCCTTTCCCGGCCCAGAAGGGATACTGGCAGCGACCAACCAATATCAATAACGTAGAAACCTTTGGAAACGTTGCCTGGATCATCCTGAACGGCGGAAAAGCTTTCGGTGCGATGGGTACCAAGCTGAGCAAAGGAACCAAAGTATTTGCACTGGCTGGGAAAATTAAAAAAGGTGGTCTGGTTGAAGTTCCCATGGGTCTTCCTCTCCGGGATGTCATTTATGGAATCGGCGACGGCATCAAAAATGATAAAGCCTTTAAAGCAGTTCAGATGGGCGGACCTTCCGGCGGATGTATTCCTGCCGAACTGATCGACACGCCGGTTGATTATGAAAATATCAACAAGACGGGTGCTATCGTCGGATCCGGCGGTATGATCGTCATGGACGAAGATACCTGTATGGTAGACATGGCCCGTTACTTCCTGGACTTTACCCGAAAAGAATCCTGCGGAAAATGTACCTACTGCAGAGTCGGCACCAAGCGAATGCTGGAGATCCTGGAACGGATCACCATCGGAGAAGGAAAAGATGGTGACATCGAACTGCTCCAGGAACTGGCCTACAAGATTAAGGACGGATCCATGTGCGGTCTCGGTCAGACAGCGCCTAATCCGGTGCTGACTACCATCAAATACTTCCGTAATGAATACGAAGACCATATTTACAACAAAAAGTGTACGGCCAGAGCCTGTAAGGAGCTTCTGACCTACACCATCAACGATCATTGTACCGGCTGTACTTTATGTGCACGAAAATGTCCTGTCAACGCAATCACCGGTGAACTGAAAGGGCAGCATGTCATTGACCAGGCTTTATGTATCAAGTGTGGTAAATGTGAAGAAGTCTGCCGATTCAGTGCGGTTGATAGAGTATAAGAGAGGAGGGTAAAAACATGAAGCAATTCAGATTGAATATTGACGGCAAAGAAGTGTTCGGCCTTCCTGGACAGACCATACTGGAGGTTGCTCAGGAAAATGATATTTTTATTCCCACGTTCTGCTTTGACGAACGTACAGAGATTTACGGGTCCTGTGGAATCTGCGTCTGCGAGGTAGAAGGAAATCCTAAGCTGGTCAAGGCCTGCGCAACGGAGATCGCTCCCAATATGGTCATCATGACCAATACGGAACGAGTCAAGGAATCCAGAAAAACCAACCTGGAGCTGTTGCTTTCCAACCACGTGGGGGACTGTCGTCCTCCCTGTACCCTGGCTTGCCCGGGACAGACCGACTGTCAGGGCTATGTTGGCCTGATTGCCAACGGCCAGTTTGATGCAGCCCTGGAGCTGATTCGAAATAAGATTCCCATGCCCGGATCCCTGGGCAGAGTATGTCCTCATCCCTGCGAAGAGCAGTGCCGACGGGGACTGATCGACGAACCCATCTCCATTCAGTGGCTGAAGCGGTTTGCAGCAGACCAGGATCTCTATTCCGACGATCGGTTCATGCCGGATATGGCTCCTTCCACCGGAAAGAGCGTCGCAGTCATCGGTGGAGGACCTCTGGGAATTTCCGCAGCCTATTTCCTGAAAACCATGGGACATGATGTCACCATTTATGAAGCGATGCCCAAGCTGGGCGGTATGCTCCGGTACGGAATCCCCGAATACCGGCTGCCCAAGGAAATCGTTGACGATGAAATCATGCTTCTGGAAAAAATGGGCGTTGACTTGGTTCCCAACACCAAAGTCGGCGTTGACATTCCTTTCTCCACGATCCGGGAAGATCACGATGCAGTCTTGCTGGGCATTGGTGCTTGGGTTTCCACGGGCGTAGGATGCAAGGGTGAGGATCTGCCGGGAGTTATCGGCGGAATCGATTTCCTGAGAAAGGTAGTCCGAAACGAAGAAATCCGTCTTGGTGATAATGTTGCCATCGTAGGCGGCGGAAACACCGCTATGGATGCCTGCCGTACCGCAGTTCGTCTGGGAGCCAAGAAAGTATATAACATTTACCGAAGAACCAAGGATGAAATGCCGGCGGATCAGATTGAAATCATCGAAGCCGATGAAGAAGGCGTAATCTTCAAAAATCTGACCAACCCCATCGAGTTCATAGCCGGAGAAGACGGAAGAGTCAAACAGGTAGTCCTGCAGATTATGGAACTGGGCGAACCGGATGCTTCCGGTCGGCGAGCTCCAAAGCCGGTAGAAGGCAAAACAGAGACGATTGATATTGATACAGCCATCCTAGCTATTGGTCAGGCCGTTGATCCAACAGGATTTGACGGAGTGGACAAAACCAGGAAAAACGGTATCGCCTATGATCCGGACACCTTTATGACCAGCATCCCCGGTGTATTTGCCGGTGGGGACTGCGGAAACGACAAGATTTCCATTGCCATCGAAGCCATCGCTGATGCCAAGAAAGCGGCAGCCATCATAGACGCTTATCTGGATGGTGAAATCATCAAGTACGAAAAACGTTACGGTGTAGAACGAACCGATATCACCGAAAAGACTTTTGAAGACCGGGAGAGAGAGTGCCGTCCTGCTATGGAACACCTTCATCCGGAAGAACGAAGAGACAACTTTACGGAAGTCGTTTTCGGATATACTACGGAACAGGCAATGGAAGAAGCTTCCCGATGCCTGGAATGCGGATGCCACGACTATTTCGAGTGCAAACTGGTGGATTATGCCAACCTCTACGGAGTCAAACCGGAAAGAATTGCCGGGGATATCAACAAAGTAGAGTTTGAAGACGATCACCCCTTCATCATCCGCGACCCGAACAAATGCATCCTGTGCGGACTCTGCGTTCGCGTCTGCGATGAAGTGATGGGAATCGGTGCCTTAGGTCTGGTAGATCGAGGATTTGATACGGTGGTTATGCCTACCCTGGAAAAACCTCTGGCGGAATCCGGCTGTGTCTCCTGTGGTCAGTGCGTGACCGTATGCCCCGTCGGCGCTCTGCAGGAGCGGCTGACCATTGCTAAATCCGTTCCGGTGGATACGGATGTGACAGCGACAACCTGTTCCTACTGTTCCGTTGGCTGTTCCTTCCTGCTGGAGACCCATCATGACATGCTGATCAAAGCCAATCCGGATATGGATGGGGTTGTCAACAAGGGACTGGGATGCGGAAAGGGCAAATTTGGATTCGATTGCTCTGAACTGGAAGGCAAGCTTCTTTCTCCGATGATTCGGGATGAAGACGGCTTCCGGGAAACCGATTACCATGAAGCTCTGGTCCTGACTGCTAAGAAAGCTCAGTCCGTGGCAGCGGTATACGGAAAAGAAGCAGTAGCAGTAGCCATTTCCGACCGATACACCAATGAAGAGGCTTATGCCATCAAGAAAATGGCCAACGCCATGGGTGCAAAAACCTTAAGCTTCAATAACCGGGAAAGCGGAATCGCCAAGGTTCTGGGCACCGATGCTTCCCCCAATACCATCGATGAGCTTCTGTCAACCGAAGTGATTCTGGTTACCGGCTTCATCACTCCGCTGAATCCGGTCATCTCCGGAAAGCTGGCTCAGGCAGCGAAAAACGGTGCAAAGGTAGTCCTGATCAATCCGGTTGGATTTGAAATGCCTATGGGCTATGCTCATAAGGTCATCTATACAGAAAACAACCTGGATGCCTTAAAGCAACTGGCAAAGGAAATCCTGAACATCAAGGAGGGCAACGATTATCCTGGAATGGAAGAGTTTGAAGCCAGCCTCGAATCCGTCGTTGTCAGTGAAGAAATCGGAGAAGTGGCTGAACTGTATGCCAATGCCAAGAAAGCCATGATCGTATTCCAGCAAAATCTGGTTACCACCGATGCAGCCACTCTCATTGCGGATATTGCCCTGATTTCCGGACATATCGGCAAACCAAGAGACGGAATCCTGCAGATTAAGGCTAAAAACAATTCTCAGGGTCTGGTAGACCTGGGAGTCAAAGCCGGAGCAGAAGCCATGGAAGGGGTCAAAGCCCTGCTGGTCTTCGGTGAAGATATCAGCTATGATACCAGCAACCTGGAGTTCCTGATGGTCAGCGATACCCATATGACTGCTACTGCGGCTAAAGCCCATGTGGTGATTCCGGGAACCGCCTTTGTCAGCACGGAAGGAACCTTTACCAATACAGAACGAAGACTTCAGGGAGTCGATAAGGCCATCGATGAGGATGTGGACCTTTCCAATTGGGAAGTGGCAGCAGAAATTGCCCACGTCTACGAAGTGGACTTTGGATTCGATGACACTCTGGATATCTCCAGAGAAATGGATGATGTGGTTCCCAGATATAAGTATGCTGAGCTGGGTGAAGTCCTTGGAGGCGTCCTGACACCGGAAGATCCCAAACTGGTAGCGGTAGGCGATGGTCTCTATGCAGATCCGCTTCCCTCTACGGACAACCTGATGAATGTCATCAACGGCAGACTGCCCAAACCCCCGAAAAAATAGGGGAATCCTGTTTAAACCCATCGGATTTCTATTGAAATCAAGAAAAAAATAGTGTATCATGATGAGGTGCTGAAAAATGCACCTCATTGTATGCGGATGTAGTTCAATGGCAGAACTCCAGCTTCCCAAGCTGGTGGCGTGGGTTCGATTCCCATCATCCGCTCCAAAGGAAAAACCTTTGTAAACGTTGTAATTTCAACGAATATAAGGGTTTCTTTTTTATTGTTTTTTACAATATCTGTGATGCTAAATCACCCTTTGCCACCCGTTTTCATCTATAAATGTGGACAAAATTTGGAAAAAATATCCCGGATTAAAAGTTAAACAGTTAAATAGTTGAGGAAAGAACTATCTTTTCAGGAACGTTAAATTATGATATATTAATATTTATTCATGAGGGTTAATAAATGAAACAAGGGAAGTAGGGTGTAGACGGATGAGAACGTTGGAAACTAGTCTGATTAAGGAAAAAGTCAAAGAACTCTGTATGGAACTGGCGTACAGGATGAGTGATGACCTGAAGGCTTCTCTGGAAAAAGGAAGGGAGAAGGAGTGCACCTACTTGGGGAAGCAGGTTCTTTCAATGCTTTTGGATAACGGTGAATTGGCGGAGACAGGCCAGGTCCCCCTTTGTCAGGATACAGGAATGGCAATTGTAAGTCTGGAAATTGGGCAGGAGGTCCGGTTACAGGGGGATTTCATCGGAGATGCTGTCAATCAGGGGGTTCGAGAGGCTTATGAAGAGGGGTATCTGCGGAAATCCATCGTCGATCCCATAACCCGGGTCAATACCAAAGACAATACCCCTGCACAGATTCAATATGAAATCCTTCCAGGTGATGGAGTAAAGCTGTCCGTTCTTTTGAAAGGCTTTGGAAGTGAAAATATGGGACGGGTACGAATGCTGACTCCTTCTGCAGGAGTGGAAGGGATCGTGGACTTTGTAGTAGAGACCGTTCGGGAAGCTGGCGGAAATCCGTGCCCCCCCCTGGTGGTAGGAATCGG
>JBLJBD010000033.1:0-3453 GCA_047637815.1 Anaerovoracaceae bacterium | reverse complement strand
TCCAGAATATCCTCGATGGAGGGGCAGTTGGCCAGATTGGTATTGATGATGGCCGCGTCCTCGTCGTCCCCGAAGAATCCCTTTAATATAGGATGATAGTGGGTATCGATGAAACCGGGAATCAGACTTCGGCCTGCCAGATCGATGACCCGGGTATCCGGCCCGATCCAGGCCTGTACCTCCTCATCGCTGCCGACACAGGCAATTTTATTGCCGACTACAGCCAGTCCCTGGGCAATATCGTCCTTCTCATTAATCGTTACCACCGATCCATTCAGGAAAGCAACGTCTGCAAAAGTACAAATACAACCATTATTCATAACATTTCCTCACTATCTTGCTGTTATTTCATATTGCGAAATAATATTTCAAATTTTCTTACAACTCCATTCTACTGTTTTATCCTATAAAAATCAATGGATTTTTTTGTATACAATTCACTATTTTCAAGGTATTTCAGGGGGTTTTCAACAGAAATGCCATGAAATCAAGGTTTTTGCTTTATTTCGGTAAATTGATAAAAAAATAACTATTTTGTTGTCCTATCTCCCTAGCCTATTTTTTCTTTTCGGTCACTCGTTAAAAGCTTCCTCCTCTGCTTCAGCAGCCCAGGCCAAAGCTGCCCGGACGGCCCTCTTCCAGCCCTTCTTCAGAGCTTGGATCCGGCCGGTTTCCATTTTCACAGAAAACTCCCGGTCCAGCTGCCAGTTTTCCAGGATATCCTGCTGATCTTTCCAGTATCCCACAGCCAGACCAGCCAGGTAAGCGGCTCCCAGAGAAGTGGTTTCGATGTTTTTCGGGCGCTGTACCCGGGCTCTCAGTAAATCCGCCTGGAACTGCATGAGAAAATCATTGGCGCTGGCTCCCCCGTCCACCTTCAGAGTTTTTAAAGGAATCCCCGATTCCTCCTCCATCAGTCCCAGCAGGTCTGCCGCCTGGAAGGCAATGGACTCCAGGGTGGCCCGAACCAGATGATTGCGACTGGTCCCCCGGGTGATGCCCACGATGGTGCCCCGGGCGTAGGGATTCCAGTAGGGAGCTCCCAACCCTACAAAGGCAGGGACCACATAGACCCCGCCGGTATCCGGTACCGAGGCGGCCAGTCCTTCTGTGTCCCCGGAATAATCGATCATATGGAGTTCATCCCGAAGCCACTGGACAGCAGCCCCAGCCACAAAGACGGACCCTTCCAGGGCATACTCCACCTTTCCCCCAAGTCCCCAGCCGATGGTAGTCAGCAGGCCCTTTTCCGAAGAAACCGGCTCTTCTCCCGTGTTCATCAACAAAAAGCATCCGGTACCATAGGTGCTCTTGGCCTCCCCCTTGTGGAAGCAGGTCTGGCCAAAAAGAGCGGCCTGTTGGTCCCCGGCAGCCCCGCTGATGGGAATGGGTCCGCCAAAGATATCCGGATCCGTTTCCCCGTAAAAAGTACTGGATTCTACCGGCTTTGCCAGCATAGACCGGGGAATATTCAGTTCCCGTAGGATTTCTTCATCCCAGGTCAAGTCGTGGATGTTAAACAGCATGGTTCTAGAAGCATTGGAATAATCGGTGACAAAGGTCTTGCCCCGGGTCAGCTGCCAGATGAGCCAGGTTTCGATGGTGCCAAAGAGGAGATTTCCTTTTTCCGCTTCCTCCCGGGCTCCCGGCACGTTGTCCAGAATCCATTTCAGTTTGGTCCCGGAAAAATAAGCATCGATCAGCAGGCCTGTCTTCTTCCGGAACATGTCCGCCAGGCCCTTCTGCTTCAGTTGATCACAGATTTCCGCCGTCCTTCGGCACTGCCAGACGATGGCATTGTACACCGGTTTCCCCGTTTGCTTGTCCCAGACCACCGTGGTTTCCCGCTGATTGGTGATGCCGATGGCGGCAATCTGCCGCCAGGTCCCGTTGATCTTATACAGAGCCTCCTGGGCCACTCCAATTTGGGTAGACCAGATCTCCATGGGGTCGTGCTCCACCCAACCGGCCTTGGGGTAAATCTGTCGGAATTCCTTTTGGGCCAGGCTTACCACTTCCCCCTTCCGGTTGTACAGGATGCAGCGGGAGCTGGTGGTTCCCTGATCCAGGGCCATGATGTAGGTTTCCATAAGTGGTCTCCTTTCCTGTTTCCAAATGAGCCGTCAAATGAGTTCCACAAAGATCCGGTTGGATATGTGGATGCCGGATTCGGTAAGTTTCAACTTATCTTTCTCTATAATTAATTGCTTGTTTTCAATGAATTCGTTGATTTTATGCCACTTATCCTTGTAGTGCTGCTGTATTTCCTCTCCGAAGCGCCGCTGGAAATCCGGAAGGGATATCCCCTCCTCTTTTCGGAGGCCGGTGAACAGATACTCGCCGATTTCGTCTTCCCGGGTGTTCTGGTGGGTCCAGACCCGGGGCAGCTTCCCTTCCCCCAAAAGTTCTCCATACTCCTGATGGGTCCTGGCATTGGAAAACCGTTGGCCACATATATAGGAATGGGATCCCAGCCCCAGCCCCAAGTACTCCTCCATGGACCAGTATTTCAGGTTGTGGCGGCATTCCCGGCCGGGGAGGGCTGCATTGGATATTTCATAAAGATGGTAACCGGATTCTCGGAAAAGAGCCCGGGCTTCTTCGTACATCTGCCGGTCCAGCCCATCGCTGTTCTGTTTCAAGGTACCCTCCTGAATCATCCGGTAAAAGGGAGTCCCCTCTTCGATCTGGAGGCTGTAATAGGACAGGTGCTCCGGCGCCAGCTCCAAGGCCTTTTTCAGGGTATCCCGCCAGCTTTCCATAGTCTGTCCGGGTAAGGAGAACATCAGATCCAGGTTGATGTTGTCAAAGCCGGCTTCCCGGGCCTGACGGAAATTTTCCAAAACCTCTTCCGGTCCGTGGATCCGACCGATGGCTTTGAGGCAAGCCGGATCAAAGGACTGGACCCCCATGCTGAGCCGGTTGATTCCTGCTTCCCGATAAGCCAGCAGTTTTTCCGGAGTCAGGGTTCCCGGATTGGACTCGATGGTGATTTCAGGATCGTCCGAAAGATGAAAAGAAGCCCTGACCTCAGACATCAAATCTGTGATCAGGGCAGGGTCCACCAAGGAGGGGGTGCCGCCGCCAATAAAAACCGACTCCACCCGGAAGGAATCCGAGGGCAGTTCTCTGGCGGTCAACTGTATTTCTTTTTTCAGCAGGTTCATATAGGCCCGGTGAAGAAGATCCTCTTCCGTCCCGGAGGCCATGGATAAAAAGTCGCAGTACAGGCATTTCTGCCGGCAAAAGGGAATGTGGATGTAGATTCCCAGGTTTTGCTCCCTATTTGTTGTCATCATACTTCAGCACAGCGGTAAAGGCCTCCTGGGGCACCTCTACGGAACCAAACTGGCGCATCCGCTTCTTTCCTTCCTTCTGCTTCTCTAACAGCTTCTTCTTTCGGGAAATGTCGCCGCCGTAGCACTTGGCGATGACATCCTTCCGGTAAGCCCG
>JBLJBD010000032.1:0-3953 GCA_047637815.1 Anaerovoracaceae bacterium | reverse complement strand
GGCTCTATGATAGCCAGTTCGGTGAAGGAGATGTATCCGACATCAGCCAGTACATCAAAATGGGAAAACTGGGAGAAGCATTTACGGCTGACCAGCAGGTGGTGCTTCTGATTGACGAAATCGACAAAGCGGACCTGGAATTCCCCAATGACCTGCTGTGGGAATTGGACAAGATGGAGTTCTACATCAATGAGACCAAGGAAACCATCCGCACAAAAAGCCGTCCCATCGTCATCATCACCTCCAACGCGGAAAAAGAGCTCCCCGATGCTTTCCTGAGAAGGTGCATCTTCCATTACATCGAATTCCCGGATCGGGATAAGATGGAAGAAATCGTCCGGGTTCATTTTGATGATATTGATCGGAAGCTGCTGGATCAGGCGATGGAGGCTTTTTACAAGATTCGGGATATGCGGGACATCCAGAAAAAGCCCAGCACATCGGAGCTTTTAGACTGGCTTCAGGCATTGATGCTCAGCGGCATTGAAGTAGAGCAGATTGTCAAAGAAATTCCCTATGCCGGAGTCCTGCTCAAGAAAAATCAGGATATCGATACTATGTATGAAGTAAAGGAAAAGGGATATTCTCTCAAGAGGTGGTAAATGTTCTTAGATTTTTTCTATTTGCTCAGAGCCAGGGGGCTGGATGTTTCTCTCAACGAGTGGCTTTCCCTGATTGAAGCCCTGGACAAGGGTCTGGCGGGAGCCAGCCTTACTGACTTCTACCATCTGTGCAGAAGTATATTGATAAAAAGCGAAACCGAATACGACAAATTCGATCAGGTCTTTGCCGAATATTTCCGTGGAATCGAGACTCCGGAGGATCTTCCCGACGAATTTTGGGAATGGCTCAATAATGATGTGAAGGTCCGGGATATCAACGATAAGACGGTGCTGGACCAGTTCACCGCGGACCTGGATGAGCTTCTTCGCCGTTTTAGAGAACGTCAGGAGGAGCAGAAGGAGCGTCACGACGGTGGAAACTATTGGATCGGAACCGGAGGCACTTCCACCATGGGGCACAGCGGATACAATCCGGCTGGAATCCGGGTTGGTTCGGAAGGCCGGCACAAGACGGCGCTGCAGGTGGCAGGGGAACGAAAATTTAAGGATTTCCGCCAGGACAATATCCTGGACATCCGCCAGTTCCAGATGGCTTTCCGGAAGCTTCGCCAGTACTCGGCCCGGATGGAAGGGGCAAAGACAGAGTTGGACATTGACGGAACCATCGACGAGACCTGCAACAACGCAGGAACCCTGAAGCTGGTCTTTGATAAGCCCCGGAAAAATACCATCAAACTGCTGATCCTCTTTGATTCGGACGGTTCCATGACCCCCTACAGCCGTCTGTGCAACCGGCTGTTCCAGGCGGTCAGCAAATCCAGCCATTTCAAGGATCTGAAGGTGTATTACTTCCATAACTGTATTTACGATCACCTGTATACTACCCCCTATTGCCGAAGGGGAGAATGGGTGGAAACTTCCTGGGTCCTCAACAATCTGAATAGTGAATATAAGGTCATCTTTGTAGGGGACGGCACCATGGCTCCCTCGGAACTGACCCATAAAGGAGGCAATTCGGTCATCGGCCTATATAACGAAGAACCGGGCATCGAGTGGCTCCAGAAATTCCGAAAACGATACAAAAAGGCCATTTGGCTCAACCCCATCCAGGAATCCGACTGGGATTACGTCTACGGTTCCATCAGCCTGAATATGATTCGAAAAGTCTTTCCCATGTTTGAGCTGACCCTGGATGGCCTGGAAGCAGGCATCAAAAAGCTGCTGGTCAAATAACCAACTGTATAAGCAGGTCTGCCAGTTGGCAGTTTTTCAACACGAAAAAAACGCCGGAACCATTGAAAAGAATGGATTCCGGCGTTTTGATTTTCTGCCAGTTAGCAGACCTGCTTATACAGTTGGTTAGTTAAAGTACCGGAACACGCCCCGGACTTTGCCCAGGATGGTCACGTCCTTGACCCGGATGGGTTCCATGGCAGCGTTTTCCGGCTGGAGACGGATATGATCATGCTCTTTATAGAAGGTTTTGACCGTGGCTTCGCTCTCCATACCGTTGACCATGGCGACAACAATGTCTCCATTTCGGGCAACGCTCTGTTGCTCGACGAGAATCAGGTCACCGTCGTGGATGCCGGCCTCGATCATGCTGTCACCCCGGACGTTGAGCATGAAGTGAACCCCTTTGCTCACATACCGGGCGGGGACGGGGAAAGTGTCTTCCACGTTCTGATCCGCCAGGATCGGTGTGCCGGCGGCAATCCGTCCGACTACCGGGATGTCCACCACCTGGGCGTTTTCTCTGGCCATCGGCAGGGTGATGCCTGCAGGGCCGGTGGTGCTGATGGTGGAGGAAGGACTTTCCGGCAGAGAATCCGGGTCCATGATCATAAGGGCCCGCGGTTTGGAGGGATCTTTACGGATATAGCCCTTTTTTTCCAGGTTGGCGATATCCTTGTGGGTGGTGGAAGTGGACTTGATATGAAGCTCCTGACAGATTTCCCGGACCGTCGGCGGGTAGCCCTTTGCCTTGATCTGATCCTTCATATAGAGCAGTATCCTACGTTCCCGTTCTTTCAATCCTTCCATGCCGTCCTCCTTTGCATTCTATGTCTTGCCACCATTTTATCACGATAACCCGCAAATGTAAACATGTGTTCCTGTTTTTCTTTGTAAAAATAGAAAGCATCTCCCCGCAACCGGACCCAAAGGAAAAACCCGACCGGAAAACCGGTCGGGTAAAGCGCCAATTGGCAGAACTGCTTATAAGATTGGTTGTTATTTGATCATGTTGTCTACGGAATCCAGAACCTTGTCCAGGATTGCCAGAGCGGTCTTCATTTCTTCTTCGGTGATAGTCAGCGGAGGAGCAACCAGGATCATGTTCTCGTGGGAGTAAGTGGAGAATCCTTCGGTCTTCAGCATGCCGACGATCTTGGCCATCAGGCCTTCTTTGTCGTTGTTGAAGGGAACCAGAGCTTCTCTGGTAGCTTTGTCCTTAACCAGCTCAACGGAGGAGAACAGACCGATGTGTCGTACCTGTCCTACGCAAGCGTGTTTCTTTTCGATTTCATCCAGGGTATCAGCCAGGACTTTACCGACGGTCTTTACGTTTTCTGCTACGTTCAGTCTCTTGTATTCAGCGATGGTAGCCAGAGTAGCTGCGCAGCCCATGGGATGAGCACTGTAGGTCAGACCGCAGAACATTTTGTTGTCGTCGAAGTGGTTCGCAATTTTTTCGCTGACGATAACGCCGCCCAGAGGAACGTATCCGCAAGTAGAACCCTTAGCAAAGGATACCAGATCCGGTTTGATGTCGAAGTTGTGGAACGCGAAAGCTTTTCCGGTTCTGTAGAATCCGGCCATTACTTCGTCACAGACCATCATGATGCCATATTTGTCGCACAGAGCCCGAACGCCTTCCATGTAACCAGCCGGCGGAATCAGGATTCCGTTGGAACCGACGATGGTTTCCATGAAGATGGCAGCCACGTGCTGGGGTCCTTCGTACTGCAGCTGATTATCCAGCAGTTCCAGGTAGAATTCGGTTACATCAGCTTCGCTTTCGAACTTGCAGGCTTTAGGAGCTCGGTAAGCATAAGGGCCATCAAACTTGATGAATCCCGGTACGCCAGGCTCGTTGCTGAATCTTCTGGGCTCGCCGGTCAGGCTTCCAGCACCGGCGGTGGCGCCGTGGTAGGATCGGTACATGGAGAATACTTTCCATCTTCCGGTATAAGCCTTAGCGATCTTGATGGCATTTTCGTTGGCTTCTGCACCAGCGTTGGTAAAGAATACTTTTGCACCTTCCAGACCGGATAATTCAACCAGAGCTTTAGCAGCTTCGGATCGAACGTCGATAGCGTATCCCGGTCCGATGAAAGGCATGCTGTCGGCCTGGTCCTTGATGGCCTGAACGACTGCTTTGTTGCCGTA
>JBLJBD010000031.1:0-6280 GCA_047637815.1 Anaerovoracaceae bacterium | reverse complement strand
GAAAAGAAGGAAGAAAATTTTGCTGAAGAAGTAGCAAAACAGATGAACGCATAATGAAATTATGATATAATAAAGGGACACTTGTTTAGTGTCCCTTTATTATGAAATTCAATAGGGAGGGACTATGAAACCAAAATATGAACGAATCATTCTGAAGATCAGCGGAGAGGCCCTGGCCGGAGAAAATAAATTTGGCCTGGATGAAGAAATGCTGGGCCAGGTGGCCAGGCAAGTAAAGGAAATTCACGACATCGGGGTACAGGTTGCCATCGTAGTCGGCGGAGGAAACTTCTGGCGGGGCAGGACAAGCAAGAGCATGGACCGGGCAACGGCAGACTACATGGGCATGCTGGCGACGGTCATCAATGCCATGGCCCTTCAGGACTCCTTCGAAGCCATCGGGATTCCCACCCGGGTCCAGACAGCCATCGAGATGAAGGAAGTGGCAGAGCCCTATATCCGCCGAAGAGCCATCAGTCAGCTGAACAACAATGAAGTCGTTATTTTTGGTGCCGGAACCGGCAATCCTTTCTTTTCCACCGATACAACCGCAGCATTGCGGGCAGCAGAAATCGAAGCAGATGTCATCCTGCTGGCTAAAAATGTAGACGGAGTCTATTCCGACGATCCCCAGACCAACCCGGATGCAGTCCGCTTTACGGAACTGTCCCACAGGGAGGTACTGGAGATGGATCTGAAGGTCATGGACGCTACGGCAGCCAGTCTGTGCAGGGACAACAACATTCCGATCCATGTCTTTGCCGTATCGGAGGAAGGCAATATCCTGAAAGCCATTATGGGCGAAAAAATCGGTACAATCATAACGTAGGAGGATTAGATCATGAGTAAAGACGTTCAGGAAATTCTGGAACAAAAGATGCAGAAAACCATCGCCGTGCTAAAAGACGAGCTCAATACCGTCCGGGCCGGCAGAGCCAATCCCGCATTGCTGGATCGGGTGGTGGTGGATTATTACGGAAGCCCGACACCTTTGAAGAACTTATCCAACATCAGTGTTCCGGATCCCAGGACCCTGATGATCGCTCCCTTTGATCCTAAAACCATCAACGACATCGAAAAGGCTATCAACGTCCTTAATCTGGGCATCAATCCAACCAACGACGGAAAGATTATCCGGATGGTGGTACCCCAGCTGACGGAAGAGCGTCGTAAGGAGCTGACCAAAGTGGTCAAAAAGTTTGGTGAAGACGCCAAGGTAGCTGTCCGGAACGAACGGCGGGATGCCAACGACGAACTGAAAAAACAGGAAAAAGCTGGAGAGCTGACCGAGGATGACCTGAAAAAGGAAATGGATCTGGTCCAGAAAAAGACAGACAAGACCATCAAAGATATTGACGACATCATCGCAGCAAAAGATAAAGAAATCTTGGAAGTATAAGCAAGCCTTAAGATTTTTTCTTGTTAGGGGCTGGCTGAAACAGGTAGGACAGGCGGATATGAGGTGTGGCTAGGACACAGCCATATCCGCTTTTTTTAAGGAGTTTTATGAAGAATATCGATCTGAACCGGATTCCTTCCCATATTGCCATCGTTATGGATGGCAACGGTCGGTGGGCTCAGGCCCACGGAGTTCCAAGACTGGCAGGACACAACGCCGGCATGCTGGCTATGAAAAACATTGTCCGCCGCTGTGGCCAGCTGGGAGTCGGCCATCTTACCGTATATGCCTTTTCAACAGAAAACTGGAAGCGGTCAGCGGAGGAAGTCAGCGGCATCTTCCGGCTTCTGATTCTTTACGTGGAAAGGGAACTGGCCGAGCTCCACAAGAACAATGTTCGGGTCAGCATCCTGGGGGACTATGAAAAGCTTCCTGCTGATGCGGTAAATAGCCTGAAAAAGGCCTTGAAAAAGACGGAAGGCAACACAGGTCTTCACTTTTGCATCGCTCTGAATTACGGCAGCCGGGATGAGATTACCCAGGCGTGCCGCAGGCTGGCTGTAAAAGTAAAGGAGGGGCAGGTGGATCCGGAGGATATTACTGCCGACCACATCAGCAGCCTTCTCTTTACCGGAGAACAAATGGAAAAGGTCCCCGATCCCGATCTGGTGATTCGTACCAGCGGGGAGATGAGGCTGTCCAATTTTCTGCTTTGGCAGAGCGCCTACAGCGAATTCGTCTTTGTGGATACCCTGTGGCCGGATTTTACCGTAGAAGAATTTGAAAAAGCCATTATAGAGTATCAAGGCCGGGAACGGCGCTTTGGGGGGAGGGAACAGAAATGAAAACGAGAATATTGTCCGGGATCATCATGCTTCCCCTGCTGGCTTTTGTCTTTGTTGGTGGAAAACTGCTCCTGGCTGGCTGCTTTCTGCTGAGCATCCTGGCTCTCCGAGAGTTTTACAACGGGTTTTCCGGCTTGTCCATCACTCCGTCGGTGCCCATCGGCATGGCCATGGCTTTTTTGCTTTATACCGGAAATCTACTGGGGATGGGCCAGGAGGCCCATTGGATCCTCTTCTGGTTTTTCCTGTCCGTCCTTCTTTCCCTTCTTTACCTGTTCAAGATTGAGGAACGGAAGCCGGAGGATATGCTGGCCACCATCGGCGGACTTTTTTATGTGGTCTTTTTCAGTTACCATATCATCCTGACGGAGCAGGCGGGAGAATTTCGTCTTTTAGTGTGGCTGATCTTCCTGACCGCCTTCGGCACGGACATCTTTGCCTACTTTACCGGTGTATTCTTCGGGAAGCATAAGCTCTGCCCGACCATCAGCCCGAAAAAAACCATCGAAGGCTCGGTGGGAGGGATCCTGGGCAGCATGGCTCTTTCCGGAGTTTTCGGTTATTTCGTCGTGCCGGAGCTGCTGATCCACTGCCTGATCATCGCTTTCCTGGGAGGGATCATTTCTCAGCTGGGAGATCTGACCGCTTCTATTTTCAAGCGAAAGATGGGCCTGAAGGATTACGGCAATCTGATTCCCGGCCATGGCGGCGTCCTGGACCGGATCGACAGCGTTCTTTTCACCGCCCCCCTGGTCTATTATTACATCGAATTCATCATCCGTTAAGGATGTCGCAGAGGTATTTATGAAAACCATATCCATCTTAGGCAGCACCGGTTCCATCGGAACCCAGGCACTGGAAATTGTCTCCGCCAATCCGGATCGCTTTCGGATCAGCGCGTTGACTTGCGGACGCAACATCAACCTGTTATCGGATCAGATCCGGACATTTTCGCCGGAGATTGCCGTGACGGAAAGGGAAGAGGATGCCCGGGTGCTTCAGAAGATTCACCCCGGTACGGAAATCCTCTGGGGTACCGAAGGCTTGATTCGCGCCGCTGAAAGCTCCTGCGACCTTCTGCTCAATTCCCTGGTTGGGATGATGGGTCTGGTTCCCACCTACCATGCTATCTGTAAGGGAAAGGACATCGCCCTGGCCAATAAGGAAACCCTGGTGGCAGGGGGACAGCTGATCATGGATGCAGTTAAAAATGCAGGGGTCCGCCTCCTTCCCGTGGACAGCGAGCACAGCGCCATCTTTCAGTGCCTCCAGGGCAATTCCGGCAATCCGGTCAAAAGACTGATTCTGACTGCTTCCGGAGGACCCTTTCGTGGATGGACCAAGGATCAGCTTCGCCTGGTAACCTTAGAGCAAGCCCTGGATCACCCCAGATGGACCATGGGACCCAAGATCACGGTGGATTCTGCGACACTGATGAACAAAGGGCTGGAAGTCATCGAAGCCCGGTGGCTCTTTGATGTGGCGCCGGAGCAGATACAGGTGGCCGTCCATCCCCAGAGCATTGTCCATTCCATGGTGGAATTCTGGGACAATTCGATCCTGGCCCAATTGGGAAATCCGGATATGCGGGTACCAATCGCCTATGCCTTTTCCTGGCCGGAACGGGTACCCTTCCGGGAACCGGGACTGGATCTCTTTGGATCCGGAGCCTGTCTGACTTTTGAAGAAGTGGATGAGGAAACCTTCCCCTGTCTCGGTTATGCCAGAAAAGCCCTGGAATATGGAGACAGTTACGCCATTGCCCTGAACGGAGCCAATGAAGTATTGGTGGATCTGTTTCTTCAGGGAAGGGTTTCCTTTATGGATATTCCCGAGAAACTGGGTATCATTATGGAAGAACATCGTCCGGTTTCCATCGACAGCGTTGAAACGATACTGCAGGTGGACCGGCAGATCAGAGAAGAGGCAGCCCGATTGGCTGCCGGGGTATAACAGGGGAGAACTCTATGACCATAGTCTATTCAATCATTATATTTTGCATCTTGATTTTCGTCCACGAGCTGGGCCATTTTGCTGTTGCCAAGGCCACCGGCATCAAGGTCAAGGAATTTGCCCTGGGTATGGGGCCGGCGATCTTCAAGAAAACCAAAGGGGAAACCCTTTATTCCCTCCGGATCTTTCCCATTGGCGGGTTCTGCGCCATGGAGGGAGAGGATGAGGAATCAGAGGATGACCGGGCCTTTAACAACAAGCCTTTCCGGGTCAAGGCGCCGGTTTTAGTGGCCGGATCCGCCATGAACCTGCTTCTGACTATTGTAATCCTGTCCATGGTAGTCTTTTCCTATGGACTGCCCTCCACCACCCTGGAGCAGATTTCACCGGAGAGTCCGGCAGCTTCAGCAGGCCTTCAGCCGGGGGACCGGCTGGTCACCATCAACGAACAGGAAATCAAAGACTGGGAAGAGGTTTCCGATGCGGTTGCCACTTCGGAAGGAAACCCCATCCCGGTGGAAGTAATCCGGGACGGCAGCCCCGTAACGGTCACCCTGACTCCGGTAGAGGAGGAGGGACGGCTGATCATCGGCATTTCCCCCGAATTTCATAAAAAACCGATCAAGTCCATCCAATACGGGGTCCAGGCCACCTGGCAGATGGGAGTCATGATGTTGGATGTGATCGGACAGCTGTTCACGGGTGACGTGTCGGCCAAAGAGCTGATGGGTCCGGTGGGCATCGTGGGAGCGGTAGGGGACAGTGCGGAACATGGTTTTGTTTATGTGGCCCAGCTAACGGCCCTGATCAGCCTGAACCTGGCTATCGTTAACATGCTGCCCTTCCCGGCCCTGGACGGAGGCAGGCTTTTGCTGCTGGTGATCCGCAAGGTTACCGGCAAGGCTATTTCAGATGAAGTGGAAGGGAAAATCCATCTGGTGGGCTTCGCCTTGCTGATGGGGCTGATGCTTTATGTCACCTATCAGGATGTACTGAGGCTCTTCTAAGAAAGCGGGTACCCCAATGACAAAGAAAGTTTATTGCGGAGACGTGGCCATCGGTGGCGGCGCTCCCATATCCATACAGTCCATGACCAACACGGACACTAAAAACGTATCGGCCACCCTGGATCAGATTTACCGGCTTCAGGAAGCCGGTTGTCAGATCGTCCGGCTGGCTGTTCCCGATCTGGAGGCAGCAGAAGCCTTCGGACGGATTAAGAAAGCAGCGAAGGTTCCGCTGGTGGCGGATATCCACTTTGATTACCGGCTGGCCCTGGAATCCATCCGTCAGGGAGCGGACAAGATCCGGATCAATCCCGGCAACATTGGTGACCGGGACCGGGTCCTTCAGGTGGTCCGGGCGGCAGCGGAAAGACAGATTCCCATCCGGATCGGAGTCAATTCCGGCTCTCTGGAAAAGGATTTGCTGGAAAAATATCAGGGGGTTTCAGCCCAGGGCCTTGCCGACAGCGCTCTTCGGAACGTCCGGATGGTGGAGGAAATGGGATTTGATGACATCGTCGTTTCCCTGAAAGCATCCAACGTCCGGCTCAATCAGGACGCTCACCAGCTAGTGGCAGCTTCCACCGACCACCCCCTTCACATCGGCATCACCGAATCGGGAACCGTTACCTCCGGCCGGATCAAGTCGGCCATTGGCATCGGAGCTCTCCTTTTAGCCGGAATCGGCGACACCATGCGGGTTTCCCTGACGGGAGATCCGGTGAGTGAAGTGCTGCTGGCCAAGGAAATCCTTCAGGTGGTCGGCCTCCGGGGGTCGGGCATCAACTTGGTTTCCTGTCCCACCTGCGGCAGGACTCAGGTAGATTTGGAGAAGATTGCCCGGGAAGTAGAAGAAAAATCCAAACGAATTGCCCTGGACCGGGAGGAAAAAGGGCTGCCCAGTCTGACGGTTGCCGTCATGGGCTGTGCTGTCAACGGACCGGGGGAAGCCAGAAGTGCCGACGTGGGCGTAGCCTGCGGCACCGGCAAGGGCGTCCTCTTTAAAAGGGGAGAAATCATCAAAACCGTATCGGAAGAAGACATCGTAGCAGAATTACTAAAGGCGGTAGAACACTATG
>JBLJBD010000030.1:0-2956 GCA_047637815.1 Anaerovoracaceae bacterium | reverse complement strand
TGGCGGGCCTCGGCATAGTCGGCTGCCTGCTCTGCCGTGATGGAATTCTTAAAGATCTTCACCCGGTTCTCCGGGTTGATCCACTGCTCATAGAAATAGTAGGTGGCGGAAAGAAAGCCGTTTTCCGTAGCGTATTCATCGGCTGCATCCCACTGGGTCACCGTTTCCCCCCGGCCATATCCCGGCAGATGGAAAGTCATCCGGTCTCCCGTCTGAACCCCGCCCCAATCGTAGCCCTGAAAAGCGTTGCCCCGAAGGAGATAGATTTTATTTTCTGCTTCGTGGAGCCGGGCATAGGAAATGCTGCTGAAATTGTAATTGTTGGTCTGCCGGGATGCGGAGGCCCTCTGGATCAACTTCAGCCCCTCTTCTCCGGTCTGAATTTCGAAAAGCTTCATATTCCAGGCGATCCTGGTATTGTAGCGGTTCTCATCCTGGTAGTAACTGATATAGACATGGGTGCCCATGCCCCGGCTGTCCCGGACGAAGCCGACGGAGGGTCCTTTCAGGTAATAGGTGGCAGAACCCATAGGGGTTTGAAAGGGCAGGGAAGCCACTTCCCCGGTCCTGCTGTCGGCCAGCCAGATGCTGGAATTCTGACCCGTATTGAAATTGCTGTTCAGATAAGTCTGAACAAAGAGGATCCGGCCGGCATGGTCCATGTCCACCGGCTGAACATCCGAACGGTTTCCCGTCGTCCAGTCCAGTTGATCCGATGGGATTTCCGGAATTCTCCTGCCCGACAGCTCCCCTGTTTCCGGATCCAACTGCCCCAGATAGAAACGATTCCCCAAGGGGCCGGACGGGTCCCGGGCAATGAAACTGATCTTCCCTTCCAGAAGCCGGGGAAGGCTGCCTCCTTCGGCAATCCGCTCCATGGAACGGCTCCCTCTGGAATACCGATAAATGCCGGTTCCATCCACGGTATAAAGGTCCCCCCGGCTGCTTAAAAAGATCTCCCCCTGAAGGGCAACCGGCAGAATCCCAGCCTCCGCCCCGGTGTTCCGGTCCAGAAGGATGGTTTCCGGCTCCGAGTGGCTGATGATGTAGACATATTTTTCCCGGTTATCCAGCCGTACCCGGAATCCATAGGTCCGGTTCACCGTGTAGTTCCAAGAAGGGTTGGTACCCGTGGCCGAATCGGCATAGATGGTATGGGTCCCGTCGCAAAGCTGAGAATAGTGCTGATTGACGATGCTGTTGGATTCCACTGTAAAAACATAGTCGGAATCGTAAATGGGACCGATCTCCCGGCAGGTGGAAGGGCACCACATGGCCGATTTCCAGGTCTTATAAAAGACCTGTCGGTATCCACCCGAATCCTCCGGCGCCCGCCGGATCACCCGGATGTCCGCTGCGACCCCCTTTTCCAGCAGCATTCCTTTTAGCCCATTGGTCATCGCCTCCAGCTTCCGGGCCTGATCCGGGACCGCAGTCATAAAAATATCCGCCGCCTGCCCCCGGATGGGTTTCAGGGAAACTACAGGAGCGATGTTCAGCACCCGGCTTTCCTTGGAAACCGAACCGCCAAGCCGGTCTTCTTCTGTCACGTATTCCTCCAGGGTCGGTTCGATCCACCGGTCCTTCACCTGCAGGTCCAGCCGGAAGGGTCCGACCCCCTCCCGAAGGAATTCTACTTCCTGTAGAGACCCAAAGGTCTTGTCTTCAAAGCCGGGAAGCTGGCTGAGAGGAACCCCTCCCAGAGTCCAGCTCCGCTCCAGCTGATCCCCGTCGGTTACCGTGCCGTCCCGAGCTAGAATTCGGGCCTGGTTGGACTTTTCTTCCCGGAAAAAGGTATCCTGAATCAGTATTTCCAGTTCTGGCGGCCGGTCCGGTACTACCTGAAAGGTCCTTTCCACAAGATCCGTATCCCCCTTCTGATCCCGGACAAAAATCCGGTATTGGTAGGCTCCGGCTGCCTCCCCCGTTTCCGAAAAGCTGGGGGCTTTGGTGAGAAATTCCAGCTTCAGGGTGGTCCAATAGGAATCCGACTCCCCGATTTGCAAGGGCCTTCCCTTGATCCTTTCGGTGTTGTTTGTCAGGTTTTCAGGGTTCAAAAGCATCACCTCACCCGTTTCCAGATCTGTCAGTTCCACCTGGTAATCGGCCAGGGGATGGCTGGGATGGGTCGCTACGGAAATTGTCAGGGTCTGCTTCCGGTTTTGCTTCTGGATGCCGCCCAGGCTGTCCAGGATGGCCGGAGTTTTATGAACCAAAATGGGCTTAGAATCCTGAAGAGCGGTGCCGTTGGCCAAATCCACCTCCAGGTTCACCCGATAGCTTCCCCGGTTCTGAAAAGTCACCTCTGCCTCCGTACTGTTCTGGCGTCGGACAGAAGCGCCGGTGTAAGGCGCCCGGAAACGATTGCTGGCGACTCCCTCTTCATACGCCCTGCGAGCCGTATAATCCGTACCGTCTACCCGAAAACGGCTTTCATCTACTGCCCAGGCGGGATGGCCTTCGTAGGTTTCCGGCTGCAGATTCAAGATGGCCTGTCCCTCAATAGACCGGCCATCGGTAATTTGAATCCGACCGATGACCGAGTCCCAGCGGCCGGAGGTGGATGTAACCGTCAGACGATACTCCACCTGCCCCAGTTCATCCTGAATCTCCGGCAACACGCCTCCCGTGTTCTCCCCAGAACCTTTGCCCGGCCAACGGGCCACTTCCTCCCAATCCGAATCGGCCTCCGGTCCCATTCTTTCCAGCAAAGCCTGGTCCACGGCAGTCCCATCGCCTATTACCGATGCGTCCCGGACCAAATACTCTTCTCCCTGGGCTGCCGAAGCCGGTAACTCCAGGTCTGCCCGAAGCTCCTCCGGCTCTCCGTAGACCTGGTACTCAATCACATTGGGACAAAAAATCAGGTACAGCTTCTGATCTCCCCGAAGCCCTGCTGCTCCTGCTTCCAGGGCATCCTTGACCGCCTGATGGATCCGGGGTTGCTCCTGCCGAA
>JBLJBD010000029.1:0-5597 GCA_047637815.1 Anaerovoracaceae bacterium | reverse complement strand
CGGAGAGAGACAAGCATCAGGGACACCTGGTGCTTCTTGCAAAGAATGAGCAGGGATACAAAAACCTGATGCGGATCGTATCGGAAGGCTACCTGAAGGGGTTTTATTATAAGCCACGGGTGGATAAGGACCTGCTCCGGAACCACAGTGAGGGAATCATTGCCCTTTCCGCCTGTTTGGCAGGAGATGTTCAGCGGAGGCTGTTGATTCGGGATTACGAGGGAGCTCTTCGGGAAGCCACCGAGTTTCTGGATATTTTTGGTTCCGGGAATTTTTATCTGGAACTCCAGGACCAGGGACTGGAGGAAGAACTGGCAATCCTGCCCGACATGGAGCGGCTCAGCCGGGAAACGGGCATCCCCTTGGTAGCTACCAATGATGTCCATTATATCCGTCA
Source organism: Anaerovoracaceae bacterium (assembly GCA_047637815.1). GTDB lineage: Bacteria > Bacillota > Clostridia > Peptostreptococcales > Anaerovoracaceae > UBA5559. The sequence continues at coordinate 5,200 of JBLJBD010000029.1, read as the reverse complement.
GGAGCATGCAGAAGCCCATGATATCCTGCTCTGCATTCAGATGGCCACCAATGTGGACGATGAACGGCGGATGAGCTTTCCCAACGACCAATTTTATCTGAAATCACCCGAGGAGATGGAAAAGCTTTTTATCCGATATCCGGAGGCTATTGCCAATACCCAGAAAATCGCTGAGCAGTGCAATCTGGAATTCACCTTCGGCCAGCTCCATCTTCCTGATTTCCAGGCCCCCGAGGGCAGGGACAATAGTTCTTATCTGAGGGAGCTTTGCAGCGCCGGGCTTCAGGATCGATATTCTGTCATCACAGGAGAACTGGAACAGCGGCTTGGATATGAACTGGACACAATCGAAAAAATGGGCTATGTGGAATATTTCCTGATCGTTTGGGATTTCATCAACTACGCCCGATCCAACGGAATCATGGTGGGCCCCGGTCGTGGATCCGCCGCCGGAAGCCTGGTTGCCTATGCCCTGAAAATCACCGACATCGATCCAATAAAGTATGGATTGATTTTTGAACGTTTCCTGAATCCGGAGCGTATCAGCATGCCGGATATCGATATCGACTTCTGTTATGAGCGGCGGCAGGAAGTCATCAATTACGTCATCGAAAAATACGGGGAAGACAAAGTAGCTCAGATCATCACCTTCGGAACCATGAAGGCCAAAGCCGCTGTCCGGGATGTGGGCAGGGCCCTGAACGTCAGCTACGGCGAAGTGGATGCCATTGCCAAGGCCATCCCCTTTGAATTGAACATGACGATCCAAAAGGCTCTGGATATGAATCCGGAGCTGAAGTCCATGCAGGAAAACAGCGCTGTGGCAGCGAAGATCCTGGATATGGCCATGGCCCTGGAGGGACTGTCCCGTCACGCGTCCACCCATGCTGCCGGTGTGGTGATCTCTAAAAAGAGCTTAAGCGAATACGTCCCCCTATATGTGGCAGACAAAGGGATTTCTACCCAGTTTCCCATGACCACCATCGAGGAACTTGGTCTGCTTAAAATGGACTTTCTGGGGCTGCGAAACCTGACGGTCATCCGGGATGCCCTGGATCTCATCGAAGAAAATCATGGGGTCCGGCTTAATCTTTCTAAAATGGAATACGACGATCCAAAGGTTTATGAACTGATCAGCGCCGGCAATACCCAGGGGGTATTTCAGCTGGAAAGCGGCGGCATGACCCAGTTCATGAAAAACCTTAAGCCGGACTGCTTTGAAGATATCGTTGCCGGCATTTCCTTATACCGGCCGGGTCCGATGAACTCCATTCCGGTGTATATCGAAAACAAAAAGAACCCGGATAAGATCCAGTATCTTCATGAAAGCCTGGAACCGATCCTGTCGGTTACCTATGGGTGCCTGGTCTATCAGGAGCAGGTCATGCAGATCGTCCGGGATTTGGCCGGGTACTCCTATGGGCGGAGCGATCTGGTCCGTCGAGCCATGAGCAAGAAAAAAATGGATGTCATGCTGAAGGAGCAGGAGCATTTCCTGAAGGGCGCCCGGGAGAACAAGGGGATTCCTGAGGCAGCAGGGAAAGAAATCTTTGGCCAGATGATCAGCTTTGCCGAATATGCCTTCAACAAATCCCATGCAGCGGCCTATGCGGTCATTGCTTACCAGACGGCTTACCTGAAGGCCTACTATCCGGTGGAATTCATGGCAGCTCTGATGACCAGCGTCATGGGGGATGCTGCCCAGATCGCCAAGTACATCCGGAATTGCAACGAGATGGGGATTCCGGTGCTGCCTCCCTGTGTGGCCGGCAGCGGCAAAAAATTCAGTGTAGTCAACGGAGAAATCCGCTTTGGTCTGCTGGGAGTCAAGAACGTGGGAGAAGGAGTCATCGATGCCATCCTGAAGCTCCGTCGGGATAAGGGAATGCCCCGGGATTTCTTCCAGTTCATCAACCAGATCGATATCCATGAAATCAATAAAAAAGCGGTGGAGAGCCTGATCAAGGCAGGAGCTTTTGATTGTCTCCATCCCAACCGGGCCCAGCTGATGGCTGTGTATGAAGGGCTGATCGAGTCGGCCCAGACCAGCAGCCGGAAAAATATCGACGGACAAATCTCTCTTTTTCAGATGAATGCAGAGGAAATGTCCCTGCCCGGCGCGATGGCCACCATGCCGGATGTGAAGGAATTTTCCAAGGAGACCCTGATCGCTCTGGAAAAGGAAATGCTGGGAGTGTACCTGACCGGCCACCCGCTGAAGGATCATGTGGATTTAATTGAAAAGACGGCAACGGTCACATCGGAAGAGTTGCAGCATGCAGAAAGCAACCCAAGGATCCGAGACGGCATGAAAGTGGTCATGGCCGGAATCATCAGCAGCAAAAAGATTCTGGTGACCAAAAGCAGCAAGCAAATGGCCTTCGTAGACCTGGAAGATCTCTTTGGGGTAACGGAAGTCATCGTGTTCCCCAACATCTATGAGCGGAATATCTCCCTGATTCGGGAAGATCAGATCGTGGTCATCAAGGGGACCTTGAACTTCAAGGAAGATGAGCAACCGAAACTGATCGCCGACGGGATTTCTGATATTCGGGATATCGGTGGTTCGCTCCGGGGTACATCCCTGAAAATTCGGATTCCCATGGAATTGGAGGAAGGAACGGCCCTGCAGAAACTGAAGGGCATTCTCGGCCGATTTCCCGGGGAGACACCGGTCTATATTAAAATCGATCAGACAAATAAAAAATTTAAAGCCGGCCAGGACCTGTGGGTCCGTACCGGAGACAGCCTGAGCCGGGAACTGGAACAGGCGGGGTTTATTTTGGAGGTGTGAGATGAAACGAATAGGGATATTGACCAGCGGCGGAGACGCTCCTGGCATGAATGCCGCCATCCGGGCCGTGGTTCGGGGGGCGATCTACAACGATATGATTCCCTACGGAATCCGAAGAGGCTATGAAGGACTGATTGACGGAGATTTGTATGAGATGAATGCATCCTCCGTTTCCGATATCATGCAGCGGGGCGGGACGATCCTGAAAACCGCCAGAAGCCAGCGATTTATGACGGAGGATGGCCAGAAAAGGGCGATGGGAATCCTGAAGACCTTTGGTATAGACGGCTTGGTCATCATCGGCGGCGATGGGTCCATGACCGGGGGTCTCCAGCTTGCAAGAGAGGGAATCAACATCATGGGCCTTCCCGGCACCATCGACAATGATTTGGCTTATACGGAATACACCATCGGCTTCGATACCGCCGTTAACACGGTACTATCTGCCCTGGGCAATGTCCGGGATACATCTTCTTCCCATGAGCGGACCACCGTGATCGAGGTTATGGGACGTCACTGCGGGGACATCGCCATCTATGCCGGGTTGACCGGAGGAGCTGAAATCATCCTGACCCCGGAAAGAGAAGTGGATGTGGACGCCATCTGCCGAAAAATGATTCAGGGCAGAAACCGGGGCCGTCTCCACAACATCATCATGAAGGCGGAGGGAGTGGACATTTCCACAGAGGAGCTGGTCAACCAGATCCAGGACCGTACCGGGATGGAGACCAAGCCTGTAGTTTTGGGCTACATCCAGCGGGGGGGGTCTCCTACGGCGAAAGACCGGATGCTGGCCAGCCGGATGGGATACCGGGCCGTGGAACTGCTGCGGGATGGGACAAGATGTCAGGCCATTGGTATCCGAGGAGCTGAAATCATCAATATGGACATTGAAACGGCCTTGAAATTAGAGCGAAGAACCAATCAGGAGCTCCTGAATCTGGCCGACATTCTGTCCATCTGATCCAAGGCCAGGGAAGGGCAGACAAGAACCGAAAAGGCACAATAAATTGAAACAACATCCTGCCCTCAAAAAGGGAATTGGGATGTTGTTTTTTTTACTCATTGATTTCGTCGATCCGGTCCCAATCCAGACCGATGTCGTTCCCCAGAAGCCCTCCATATTGGATGCCGCCGGAACCATACTTCAGCCGGATGGCATCGATGGCTCTTTCTACCTTTTCAGCTTTCCTTCTCGACTCTTCATCTTGTGGGAACAGGGACAGCTGCTGACAGAAGTCTTCTTCGCAAAGTTGGATTCCGGTAACAGTCAGCATTCGTATGCTTTCCCGAAAGTCCCAGGAAGTGAGAACCAGTTCCATGGCAGACCGAATCAGTTCTTCTGCCAGATTCGTGGGGCTGGGCAATTGCTTCTGACGACTGATGGTCCGGAAGCTGGATCCCCGGATATCCACCTTGACCCCTTGGCATTTCATATCGTACTTTCGAAGCCGGCCGGCGACGGTATCGGAAAGAGCGGTCAGACCGATGCGAACCTCTTCCATATTGACCAGATTCCGACGGAAGGTGATGCCGTTTCCCACCGACTTGACTTTCTGCCGTTCCCAGCTTCGGCTTACGGGACTGTTTTCCAGTCCATTGGCATAATCATAGAGCTGGGGCCCCTGTTTGCCCAGCAGGGATTGAAGAAAACTCCGATCCGACCGGGCTATGTCTCCGATGGTGCGGATCCCGTGTTCCGCCAGCCGGGTTTTGGTGGCGGCTCCCACAAAAAACAACTCTCCGGCATCCATAGGCCAGAGCAGCTCCTGGAAGTTTTCCCGGCTGATAAGAGTGGTAGCATTTGGTTTTTTGTATTCGCTTCCCATCTTTGCGAAAATCTTATTAAAGGAAACACCGGCTGAAAGGGTCAGCCCGGTCTCCTGGAAAACCCGGTTTCTAATTTTATCGGCAATTTCTATGCCGCTGCCAAAGAGCAGAGTGCTCCCGGTGACATCCAGCCAGGATTCATCAATACTGAAAGGCTCCACCATATCGGTGTAGGATTCATAGATTTCATTGATCCTCCGGGAATATGCCTGATATTTTTCGTGATGGGGTTTCAGAAAATGAAGCTCCGGACACTTGGATCTGGCCTGCCAGATGGTTTCGGCCGTTCGTACTCCCATTCTTTTGGCTTCTTCGTTTTTTGCCAGAATGATGCCATGGCGGTTATCCGGGCTGCCGCTGACAGCCACCGGTTTCCCCTGAAGCTCCGGATGTTCCAGGAGTTCCACGGAAGCGTAGAAACTATTCATATCACAGTGAAGGATGATTCGGTCCATGAGGTTTTTCTCTCTTTTCTATGGCAAGAAGGTTGATAATAGTATATAATATATTGGCTGATAGTTAAATGCAAAAGCAGTCAAATGCAGAAGATAACTTTGAAAACAACTTAGAAAACAA
>JBLJBD010000028.1:0-2643 GCA_047637815.1 Anaerovoracaceae bacterium | reverse complement strand
ATATCTACAACATGAAATCCGATGGGGACCTGACCATCATCAGCAATTTTAAAACTTATCAGCAGACTTCTGAATGGTCCTGCGGCAATGCAGCAACCCTGATGGTTCTGGAGCACTTCGGCGTTTCTGATTATACAGAATGGGACATCGCGGTCAAGTCCAATGCCGGCGTTGATTTTGAAACTCCTGGTTCTGAACCGGGAAGCGCCAACAATTTCCCCGAATACGGCACCTCTGTGGATGACATCGTCCGATTCTTTGAAAGCATCGACGGCTTTGACATCGTGGAAACCAGTTATGTGAAAGACTACAAGGCCAGTGAGCTGATTCAGGAAGGAGATAAGAGCGTTCCCTGGGTTGAATGGGGAAATCTCCCTGGCAAGTTTAATTCCGTAGCCCTGTATGCTTCTGATAACGACCCGAATACGGAAAACTGGATAGAGGATGCCAAGGATTCCTATTTTGTCAAATGGGTTACAGGCCACCTGAAAGCCGACCGGCCTATCCTGGTAGAATGGGCAGACTGGGATGGTCACTGGCAGGCCATTATCGGCTATGATACCAATGGCACACCGGGGATCGGGGATGATACGATTATATTTGCAGACCCCTATGATACGTCCGACCATTGGCAGGATGGATATTACTATTATCCGGCAGAGCGATGGTTCTACATGTGGTCCGACCGGGCTGTAGCCCCCAAGCCTTACCAACTCCAGCCCTATATCGTGGTGGAACCATCCAAATAAAACTGTTTGAAATATTGAACCAGAATAGGTAGGCCCCCGGATTCGGGGGCTTTTCATTACAACAGATGATATTTTTTAAGTATTTCCTGCTTTGGCACAGCCTGTTCCGGATCGCACTCCCTCAGGGTCAGATATCGATCCAGCATGATTCGGAATTCTTCCTGCTGCCGGGCCCCTTCCTCCGTATCCTTCAGTTCAGGGCGCTGGACTAGCCGCCAGTCCTCTCTCCGGACACCCCGATTGCCATTTAAAGCGATTTCCAGGATATAGACCCGTTTGCCGACCTCGGTCAGTTCTTCTGGCGTGAAGGGATGGCCGGTGGTGGCAGTCAGGACCTTGGAAAGTCCTTCGTAGAGGGGATATTTCCAGACCAGGGGTACGGCATTGACCCAGGAGTTGACGGAGCCCTTGCACCTTCCAATGCAGTCGGAAAGGGCACAGGCGTCTTCACTGACAATCAGCCGCTCCACTTCGTCTTGGGGGAGATATCCTTGTTCCACCAGCCTTTGGAACAGTTCTCCGTCGTTTTCCCCGAAGGTCCAGCTTCGGCCCCGAAGATGATCTGCTCCCCGGGTAGAGGTGGCATGGGCCAAAGAAAAGATTCCTGGCGGGAAATTTCCCCTGCTGGTTCCCTTCACTTGATCATTCAGATCGCTGCAAGCCTTTCCCAAAATCCGGTTCATTCCCGTTTCACCTTCTGCAATGACGGAGCCAAAGCCTTTCCGAAAAGCAGTCTGATGGATAAGCTGGATCTGGTCTTCCGTATTATCCCAGGAAAGATCCAAGCCCCCCGTGTCTTCCTTGCTCAGAAAGCCCTTGTTGAACAAGTCTTTGGCGATGGCCAGGCAATTGCCCAGAGGAATGACGCACATGCCGTATTTATCGGATAGATTCTGCATGGCCATGACAGCAGAGGGGTCGCTGATGCCACAGTTGATCCCCAGGCAGTGGATTCCTTCGTATTCCATGGCGGAACCTACTTCTCCCTGATATTCTCCTGCCGGAATCCGGTAGACGTCCTTGCAGATGGCCGGGCATGTGTGGCATCCGGTCCGATGAAGTTCATATTTTTTCCAGGAGGGAGCCTGGAGGCTCTCCGGGACTTCTTCTGCACCCAGATAGGAAGCATTGTTGTGCCAGCCGGGAAACCAATTGGCCAGTCCATGATGGGTGCCGATCACCCGGACCACCTCTTTCTGGAAAGGATCAGTAAAGAAAAAGTTCCGGTCCAGTTGGGCCAGTTCCTTTAATTCCAGGGGATCGTGAACCGGGATTTCCATCGTACCCCGGACAGCGATGGCTTTTAACTTTTTTGACCCCAAAACGGCCCCGGCGCCCCGGGCTGCAGAACTGTATTTATCAAAAATTACGCTGGCAAAACGGACCAGATTTTCCCCCGCCTGGCCGATGGCAGCCACGCCGATGTCCTTTCCATGGATCTCTTTCAAGGCCTCGGTGCATTGCCAGGTATCCAGACCCCAAAGGGACGACCCATCCAACAGCTGAGCCTTCCCGTCATCGATCCACAAATAGACCGGTGAGTCCGATTGCCCGGAGATGACAATCTGATCCATGCCGCTTTGCTTCATCCGATAGGGAAAGAGACTGCCGCCGTTTCCGTCTCCCAGCATATTGCTGTGGGGACCGATGGTACTGACATGGCAGCGGGAATTCATAGGCATATTGGTTCCGGTCAGAGGTCCGCAGCCAAAACAGACCAGGTTGTCCGGCCCGAAGGGATCCGTATCAGCCGGAACCTCCTTGTAGAGGATCCAGTCGTTGATCCCTCTGCCGCCAATAAACCGATGAAGAACATCTTCGCCAATCGGTTCGAAAAGGATATTCCCTTCAGTAAGATTGATCCTCAGCCTTCGATTGAACCACCCCTTCATTT
>JBLJBD010000027.1:0-10559 GCA_047637815.1 Anaerovoracaceae bacterium | reverse complement strand
CAAGAATAGTTTGATAGTCAAAATAAAATGAAGAAAAAACAATTTTTTTGTTGCATATATTAAAAGTGTAAATTATAATAAGCATTGTTACATCTGTTAACGAAAAAACAACAAAAAGCAAAATGGAGGAAAATAATATGGTGTTTGATAAAATAAAGAGCATTATCGTGGAGCAGCTGGGTGTGGATGAAGCGCAGGTTGCTATGGAAACTCATCTGATGAAGGACCTGGAAGCAGATTCTCTGGATGCTGTTGAGATCATCATGGCTATCGAAGATGAGTTCGATCTGGAAGTACCCGATGAGGCTGCAGAAAAATTCCAGACCGTTGGCGACATCGTCAAATACGTGGAAGAGAATACCAACTAAACCCGCACCTGCGGGTTTTTTCAGAAGGATGGAAGAGGGGCAGAAATGAATAAGAATACGAAAACATCGAGTGCAGTCATCAAACGGCTGCCGAGGTACCGCCGGTACCTGAGAGAGCTTCAGCGTAAGGGTGTCGATAAAATTTCATCCAGCGAATTCAGTGCCCTGATTGGATATACCGCATCTCAGATCCGTCAGGACCTGAATAATTTCGGCGGCTTCGGGCAACAGGGATACGGCTACAACGTCAATGGATTATTTAATGAAATCAGTTCCATTCTCGGTCTGGACCGGGATTATAAGATGGTCATCGTAGGAGCCGGAAATCTGGGTCAGGCCATCGCCAACTACACCTACTATTATAAGGCCGGTTTTGTGGTTCGCGGAATTTTCGAGGTGAACCCCCGCCTGATCGGACTGAAGATCAATGACATCGAGGTCATGGACTATGAAGGTCTGGATGCCTATGTCAAAGAAAATAAGATCGATATCGGAATCATCTGTACCACCAAAGACAGCGCTCAGGACGTGGCAGACACCCTGACAACGGCTGGCGTAAAAGGAATCTGGAACTTTGCGCCGGTGGATCTGACTTTGCCTCCCTGTGTGGCCATCGAAAATGTCCACCTCAGCGACAGTCTCCACTCCCTGGCTTATCACATCAATCATCAGGATGAGATTTGTGACGAATGCGAAGACGACGGCGAAGAAAATGACAAAGCGGACCAGGAATAGGGCTAGCTGAATATCAGAAATAAAAAATAACCGTTTCGCAAGAAACGGTTATTCCTTATCATGAGTTCTCTTTATGCCTGAACCGGAGCATCAACCGGGCAAACGTTTGCACAAGCGCCGCAATCGATACACTTGTCAGCGTCGATCACATAGATGCTGCCTTCAGCGATAGCATCAGTAGGACATTCGGGAACACAAGCGCCACAAGCGATACAGGAATCCTGAATTACATAAGCCATTTTAATTTCCTCCTTTTAATCAGTAGTATAAAACTAACGTAATTATAGCAAACCTGTCAGGAGAAGTAAAGATGAAAGTTTACGCATTAGTCGGGAAAAGCGGTACCGGTAAGAGCTATCAGGCCATGAATATATGCAAGGAAAAGAACATGGACGCCATTGTGGACGACGGCCTGCTGATCCATGGCAATGCAGTAGCTGCAGGGACTTCGGCGAAAAGGCAGTCCACCAAGATCGGGGCCATCAAGACAGCCCTCTTCACCGATGAAGACCATCGGAAGGAGGTTCGGGATAAAATCAGGGAGCTGGACATTCAGTCCATCCTCCTGCTGGGAACATCCCGGGGAATGGTGGAAAAAATCGATTCCCGTCTGGAATTGCCGGAAATCTCCGAAATCATCTTCATAGAAGAAGTGACTACAGAAGCAGAACGAACGGTTGCCCACAAACAGCGGCATGAACTGGGAAAGCACGTAATCCCCGTACCCACCTTTCAGATCAAGCGGGATTTTTCCGGTTATTTTCTGGATCCCCTGAAGATTTTCCGGGGATGGGGAGCCAAGGAAAGCTTTTCTGAAAAATCGGTGGTTCGCCCGACCTATAGCTATCTGGGAGACTACACCATTTCCGATAAAGCGGTTTCCGACATCATTGAGTATATCGGGCTTCGTACGGAAGGAGTCGCGTCGATTCTTCGTACCGATGCGGTGACCACCAGCACCGGGGTGGAAATCACCGTTTTGGCTATTCTCCGATACGGGTTCCGGGTCACGGAAGTAGCCCGCAATCTTCAGAAGAACATTTCCCGGGAAGTGGAGCAAATGACCGCCTTCAACATCGAGACGGTTAACATCGAAGTCCGGGGTCTGAAATAGGAGGTCCTTCGCCCAATGGCAATCATCAGAAATGTCCTGGATTTTCATCCGGACCATACCTTTGACTGCGGTCAGTGCTTTCGATGGACCCGGGAAGAGGACGGAAGCTATACGGGAATCGCTTTCGGCAGGCCGGTAAACATTCGGGTCATTCCCAGCAAAGCCGGCAAAGGCCAGCCGGAAGACCCGGTGGATATCCTGATCGAAAACGCAACCCAGGAAGAAACAGACACTCTGTGGCGAAGCTACCTGGATCTGGACCGGGATTATGGACGGATCAAGGAACAGCTGGCAGCGGAGGATCCGGTTATGGAACGGGCCATCCACCATGGCCACGGGATACGGATCCTGAATCAGGATCGGTGGGAGACCATCCTGTCCTTTCTCATTTCTCAGAACAATAACATCCCAAGGATCCGGGGCTGCATTGAGTCCCTCTGCCGGCACTTCGGGGAGCCAGTAGGTGAATACCGGGGGAAGCAGTACTATGACATCCCAACCCCGGAAAGGCTGGCAGCTCTGACCGTAGAGGATCTGGCGCCCTGCCGGCTGGGTTACCGGGCCCGCTATATCCTGGAAACTGCCCGCCAGGTACGGGAACAGGGTATCGGAGACACCTCGGATTACTTGCGGAGTCTTTGCGGGGTGGGGGAGAAAGTGGCCAACTGCATTCTCCTTTTTTCCATGAACCGGCTGGAGAGTTTTCCGGTGGACGTCTGGGTACGCCGGGTCATGCATGAATTATATGGGATTCCGGAAAAGGATACGGCGGCGATGACCGACTATGCGGCAAAGCACTTCGGACCTTACGGGGGAATCGCCCAGCAATATTTATTCTATTACATAAGGGAAGGACAAGAAACATGTTAGGACCAATCGTCAATGCCATCACCATCGTCGTCTGTGCTATCCTGGGGAAACTGCTGATTCGCAATTTCCCGGAACGTTTTGAAGTGATCATCAAGCAGGGGATCGCCCTGGCCCTCCTTTATATCGGCATTTCCGGTGCCATGGAAAGCCAGGCCATCCTGACGCTGATCCTCAGCGTTGTAATCGGTTCCATCCTGGGTGAGTGGATCAACATCGACAAGGGGATGAACGACATCGGCCTTTGGGCAGAAAAGAAGTTGGGTTTCGGAGAAGGCAGCTTTGCTACCGGTTTTGTGACGGCCAGCATTTTGTTTTGTACCGGTTCCATGGCCATCGTCGGTTCCCTGAACAGCGGACTTCAGGGAAACCACGAAATGCTTTTCGCCAAGTCCATCCTGGACGGGGTCATCTCCATCGTCTTTGCTTCCCAGCTGGGACTGGGTGTCGCTTTTGCAGCGATCCCCGTACTCCTGTATCAGGGGGCTATTGCCCTTGGAGCTACCTATATCAAGGTCTGGCTCACGGCGGAGATTATTACGGAAATGTCTGCAGTGGGCAGTCTGCTGATTGCCGGCATCGGAGTCAATTTCCTGGGAGCCTCCACCAAACCAATCAAAGTTGCCAATATGATTCCGGCTATTTTTCTGCCCTGGCTCTTCATTGCCCTGGGATTCCGGATGTAATCTTCAAATTGCCTGACCTGGCTTGGAAATGAAGCCGAATCCGATTCGCCCATGACAGAATGGGCGAATTTTTTGTGAAAAAAATTCAGGATGCCCTTGACAAAACAAGGGATATATAATAAATTGTATTTAGCACTCAACAATAGCGAGTGCTAACAATTTGTAAAAAAGCGATTATCGCAAGAAAAATAAACATTAGGAGGTATTGAGATGAGTTTTGGAATTAAGCCTTTAGGAGAAAGAGTCGTGATTAAACGGGTGGAAGCCGAAGAAAAGACCAAGAGCGGCATCGTCCTGCCGGGTCAGGCCAAGGAACAGCCCCAGATGGCAGAAGTGGTTGCTGTGGGCCCCGGAACCGAAGAGGATAAAATGGAGTTGGAAGTCGGCGACCTGGTCATCTTCGCCAAATATGCCGGTACAGAAGTGAAGTACGATGGCGCAGAATACACCATCATGTCTCAGAGAGACATCCTGGCAAAAGTAGTCCGATAAATATAACAAGTAGAAAGAGGGGATTTTAGTTATGGCAAAGGAAATTTTCTATAGTGAAGATGCAAGAAGAAAGCTGCAGTCCGGCGTGGACCAGCTGGCCAATACCGTTAAGATCACATTAGGGCCCAAGGGCAGAAACGTCCTGCTGGAAAAGAAATTCGGCGGACCGCTGATCACCAATGACGGGGTGACCATCGCCAAAGAGATCGAACTGGAAGATGCCGTGGAAAACATGGGTGCGCAGCTGGTCAAAGAAGTAGCCACAAAAACCAATGATGTAGCCGGTGACGGTACCACTACCGCTACCCTGCTGGCTCAGATCATCATCAAGGAAGGATTTAAAAATGTAGCCGCCGGCGCCAACCCCATGGTCCTGAAAAAGGGTATCCAGGGAGCCGTAGAAGTGGCTGTAGATGAAATCAAGAACATCTCAAAAAACGTAGAATCCAAGGAAAGCATCGCTCAGGTCGCTTCCATTTCCGCAGCCGACGAAGAAATCGGCGGACTGATTGCCGATGCCATGGAAAAAGTGGGCAAGGACGGAGTCATCACCGTGGAAGAGTCCAAATCCATGGGCACTACCCTGGAAGTCGTAGAAGGAATGCAGTTTGACCGGGGTTACCTGTCCGCTTACATGGTAACCGACACCGAAAAGATGGAAGCTGTTCTGCAGAATCCTTACATCCTGCTGACCGATAAAAAGATTTCCAACATTCAGGAACTGCTCCCCATTTTAGAGCAGATCGTCCAGCAGGGAAGAAAACTGCTGATCATCGGTGAAGATGTGGAAGGGGAAGCGCTGGCTACTCTTGTCCTGAACAAGCTTCGAGGCACCTTCGAATGCGTGGCTGTCAAGGCTCCCGGATTCGGCGACAGAAGAAAAGCCATGATGGATGATATTGCTGCCCTGACTGGCGGTACCGTGATTTCCGAAGAACTGGGATACGAGCTGAAGGAAGCAACCCTGGATCTGCTGGGCACTGCTGCTTCCGTCAAGATCAATAAAGAATATACCGTCATCGTGGATGGTGCTGGTGAACAGGACCAGATTCAGGCAAGAATCTCTCAGATTCGGGCTCAGATTGAAGAAACCCATTCCGATTTTGACCGGGAAAAGCTTCAGGAAAGACTGGCCAAACTGTCCGGCGGCGTAGCAGTCATCAAGGTGGGTGCTGCCACTGAAACAGAGCTGAAAGAAAGAAAGCTCCGGATCGAGGACGCCCTGAACGCAACAAAAGCTGCTGTTGAAGAAGGCATCGTAGCCGGCGGCGGCGTGGCTCTTGCCAATGCCATTCCGGCTGTTCAGAAATATGTAAGCACCCTGTCCGGCGACGAAAAGACCGGCGCGGTCATCATCATGAGAGCGCTGGAAGAGCCGGTAAGACAGATTGCGGAAAACGCCGGATTTGAAGGCTCCGTAGTCATCGAAAAGGTGAAGACCAGCGAAGTTGGCGTAGGATTCAATGCCAATTCCGGAGAATACGTGGATATGATCCAAGCCGGTATCGTTGACCCGGCCAAGGTTACAAGGTCCGCCCTCCAGAACGCTTCCTCCGCATCGGCTATGCTTCTCACCACCGAAGCCGGTGTCGTAGAAGCCAAGTCCGACGAACCGGCAATGCCTCCGATGGGTGGCATGGGCGGCATGGGCGGCATGATGTAACCAACCAACTTTATAAGCAGTTCCGATAGTTGGCGGAAAATTTCCTCCCCACTGGAACTTTTATAGAAACAGAACCGTCAGAAGTCTTGGAAAACCAGGACTTCTGATTTTTTTCGCCAACTCTATAAGCAGTTCTGGAAGTTGGCGCTTTTAATGGGTACGGGAAAATTTGATTTGACAAAAATTAACAAAGTAATACAATGGAATTAATGAGAATTGATAAAAATGCGTCAAATCGTTCTGTTGTACGGAGAGGGGAGACTGTTGATGAAGAGCAAGAAAAGAATCGCACTGCTGCTGATCCTGACGTTGTTATTGAGTATGGTGCCATGGGGGCAGCCGGCAAGGGCCGTAAACATTTCGGATTTTGTGGATATGCCGTCGGATTGGTCCACGGATGCCCTGGAAAAAGCCGTGAACAACGGGCTGATTTCAGGATTCGAGGAATACGGCAAATGGACCATCAAACCTTCCGCTAACCTGACACGGGCTCAGATGGCAGCCATCGTCAACAGGGCCTTTGGCGCTACGGATAAAGCCTCTATTTCCGGAGTCCGGGATGTATCCTCCGGCGACTGGTTTGCAGAAGATATACAGAGGGCGATTCGCATGGGCACCTTCAAGCAGGATACCTATATGCGGCCCAACGACCCGATCACCCGCCAGGAAGCCTTCACCGTTCTGGCCAGGGCTTTTCAGCTTACAAGTACAAGCACTTATTCCCTGAACAACTTTACAGATGGCAGTAAGGTAGCCATCTATGCCCGGGAATCGGTCAGTGCCATGATCAACAACCGGTATGTGGCCGGCAGCGACGGTTATCTGAAGCCGGAAGCCAATATCAGTCGAGCTGAATTCGCCAAGGTTATGGACAACATGGTCAAGGCTTATGGGCGAACCGGAAGTACTACCGTTACCCATTCCACCCTGAACGGGAATCTGCTGATCAATAAACCCAACGTGACCGTCAAGAATTCCACCATTAAAGGGGACCTGATCGTGGGAGACGGAGTGGGATCCGGGAATCTGATTCTGGATAACACCGACGTGACCGGCAATATCCTGGTTCGGGGCGGCGGAATCAACTCTATCACGATTAAGAGCAACTGCTCTGTTAATTCCATGATTGTAGCCAAAGTGGCCGGTAACGTCCGAATCGTCGTAGAGGATGGGGCGGATCTGGATGATCTGTACCTCATCAGGGGAGAAAACCGGATCCTGCTGGAAGGAATCTATGATAATATCTATATCGATGAAAAGCTGACGGTGGCTTTTGAAGACGCTGAAGCAGACTTTGTGAAGGTCAGTGCTACCTCGACCCTGGATCTGGACAAATATTGCAAGATAGAGCGGATCGATGTGCTGGATGCAGCAGCGTCAACCCGCATCGACAATGATGGTACTATTTCCAAATTACGCACGGATGCCAAAGTGACTTTGACTGGCAGCGGAACCATCACGGAAAAACTGTCCTTGACAGGGACAACTAAAGTCACCGCCATCGCAGCTATTACCGGGACCCTGAAAGTTGGAAGTGAGTTGAAGGCCGGTGCGCTTACTCCTTCGACCGCTACGGTTAATTACCAGTGGAAGTCTTCGTCTTCTTCCAACGGTACTTATACGGATATCTCCGGAGCCACCAACAGCACCTACATCCTAAAAGGAAGTGAGTTGAGTAAATATATTCGAGTAGTGGTGAAGGGAAAAGGGAATTATTCAGAAACGGTGACTAGTGCAGCGGTAGGCCCCATCTTGGAATCTCTCATTACAACGACCAATATTTCCGGCGTGACGGTTCCCAAACTGGGGGCGATACCGGTGACCAGTATTGAGTCAACAGAATATACCGGGAAGATTACCTGGAATCCGGTTGCAAGCAAATTTGCACCGGATACGGAGTACACTGCTAATATTGTTCTGACTCCGAAAACCGGTTTTACCCTTAAAGGAGTTAAAGTAAACCAGTTCAGTATAGCAGGTGCCACATCGACGGAAAATCTAGTAGACTCTGGAACCATTACGGCTAAATTTCCGAAAACTGGATTGGATTATGCCGGAGGACTAAGCCCAACTCTGACTAAACTGGATCCAGTTCAGGTTGGGAAAGGGCTTTTGACCTTGTCGACTGCCCCGACAGAAGGCCATAAGATTTATTACAAGTTTGAGGAAACTGAGCCGAGTGCTCTGGTAAAGGAAAGTAACTTTACCACTACAGGGTGGACCGAAATTACTTCTACTGTTGGATTTGAAGCTGCATTCACGGACGGTTGGTATGTACAAACAGTAGAGGTTCGCACATCCGATAGTAAGGTAACCAAATGGGGTAAAGCAGGCCCAGCAGACGACGGAGTTCAGGTGTCAGCTTCTGGGTTGTCTCTGACTGTAACAATCAGTTCAACATCCCCACCTGCAATAGATTCGATATCACTGTCCGTTGCGGATGGATCGGCTGAATCCAATTATTACTATTATAAATTCGCTTCAGAAACATCTGTAGCACCTTTTGAGGGTAGTACATTGAATACTTCTAGTTGGGTAGGTATGAGCTTAAGCACTCAACCTATATTATTAACTCCAGTAAATGGATCTTACATTCAGGTTGTAGAAACCACTGCTTCCAATGTCGTCTTGAAGTGGGGAGAAACTGAAATAAAATAACCAACTATCGAAGCTGTTCTTAAAGTTGGCAGTTCTGCAAATTTATAACCAATTTGCAGAACTGCTTATAACATTGGTGGAAAAATGAGATTTTTTGTTTATGGCATCATACTGGGGATTGCCAATGTGATACCCGGCGTCAGTGGGGGGACCATGATGGTAATCCTCAATATTTACGATCGGATTATCCTGGCTTTCAGCAAAGAACGGATCAAGGAGAGCATTCCATTTTTGCTGCTGATTGGAGGAGGCACCCTGACGGGGATACTACTCTTCAGCAACGGAATCACCTTCCTGATCCGGAATTACGAAGTGGCTACCATGTATGGTTTCATGGGCCTGGTGATTGGGAGTATTCCGCTGCTCTGGAAAAAAGCCCGATATGAAAAACTGAAAAAGAAGAACCTTTTTCCGTTTTTCATTGCTCTGTTTTTTATGCTGGGGCTACTTTTGGTGGAAATGATGGCGGGACCTGGTCAGGGAGCCTTTTCGCCGGAACTATTATCTTACCCGGCTCTGGCAGGGTGGTTGTTCCTGTCGGCCATCGTCAGCACCATCGGCATGATTCTTCCGGGAATCAGCGGATCCTTTGTGATGCTGATGCTGGGGGCGTACTTCATTACCATGGAAGCCATATCAAGCTTTGATTTTTCAATCCTGGTTCCGGTGGGAGTTGGAATCCTGGCGGGCGGATACTTCGGAGTAAAAATCATTGGTGCCCTCATCAAAGATCATCCTCAAGCCCTTTACATGGGAATCCTGGGGCTGATGATCGGCTCCGTGGCGCTGCTGTATCCAGGCTTTGAAGCCTCCCTGGAAGGCGCTGCAGCTCTCGGGTTCCTGGTTCTTGGAGCCTTGGTCAGCTGGCTCTTTGGAAAGTATGGGAAATAGTCTTCTTCCTCTGTCGTAAGGCGGGGGAATTTTTTATCGGAATTTATTTGAATTCAGTGCAAAAATGCGTTAAAATAGAAAGAATCTATTGAGGATGTCAGCGAATCGGACATCGATAAAAGCAGAGCGAGGAAGGCATAAGCAAGCATGAAACCGTTATGGAAATGGGTTATCATCCTTTTGGTGATCATTATAGAATTTTTCGTTTGGACCTACCCCTATGAACCGGATGTTCGGCCTTTTTCCTGGGACCTTTGGGAAAAGAAGACCGGCATCGTAAACCAGGAGCAGCAAGAACCCGCAGAACCCAGCAAACCGGAACCTGAGCAGCCTTCGGTAGAAGAGCCGGAACCCGCGGAACCTGCAGAGCCAACGGAGCCGGCAGATCAGCCTCAAGCAGGCGATGCCGCCGGATATAGTGAAAACCCTAAACCGGCAGAAGATTCCGGGCTGATGATCCTGGTCAATAAGGAATACTACCTGAGCCGGGATTATGTTCCGGATGGCCTGGCCTCAATCCGGTATTATGCAACGGACCGCTCCCCGGAAGGCCGGTATATGATAAAGGAAGCGGCGGACCAGTTCAACCGAATGGCAGAAGCAGCGGCCACCGACGGTTTCGAAATCGTCATGACCACCGCTTACCGGTCCTACGGATTCCAGTCCACCCTGTACAACAATTATGTCAAGGCCCACGGACAGACGGAAGCCGACCGGTTCAGTGCCCGGCCGGGACACAGCGAACATCAGACGGGACTGGCGGTAGACATTTCAGCACCTTCTGTAGGATATGCCCTGACCCAGGATTTCGAAGGAACCCCCGAATGGGATTGGCTCATGGAACATGCCCGGGAGTATGGATTCATCCTCCGGTATCCCAAAGGAAAAACCCAGATCACCGGATACATGTACGAACCCTGGCACTTCCGATATGTGGGAGTGGAACCAGCAAAAAAAATAGAAGAATCAGCAATTACCCTGGAAGAGTACCTTTCCCGGAGTAGTTAATCATAGAGAAAAAAGGAGGCAATTATGGCAGAGTTTTTCAACGAGCCCTCAAGAACATTCAGCGAGTACCTGCTGGT
>JBLJBD010000026.1:0-3029 GCA_047637815.1 Anaerovoracaceae bacterium | reverse complement strand
GCTGTTTCAATCGTCAGGCTGAACAGAAAGGTCATGAGCACTGTGATAAGGAGTCCCCGTCTCTTAATGGCCGGATACAGAAAACCAAAGGGAATCATCATGATCACATTCAGCAGGATTTCCCGTTCTGCCCCCCGATATCCTAGGCTCAGGTCCCGGAAAGGGATCAGATTGATCGTGTGGGAAATAGAATCCCGAATCTCGCCAAAGGGAGTGGCAAAGGGCATCAGGGTAACCATCAGCACCAGCCCTACATATAAATACATGACAAAATTCAGTTCCAGGCTGTGGGCCGGATTTTCCTTCCACCGCTTTCGGAAGAATAGAATATAAATCACGGCCAGCAAACAACTATTTAAAAGGTAATCCATCATGACCATTCACTTTCTTCATTCAAAACGTCGATAAAAGGATATCATATGCGAGTAAGAGTTGACAAGCAGCAAAAGATGGTTATATAGTACAAGTATTAGAATTCAACCATTAATTAATAGAAATCAACCAATTTACACGTAAAAGAGGGACCTCCATTGTATATTGCCAGACAGCCAATATTTAATAAAAATCTCCATGTTTACGGCTATGAGCTTCTCTATCGACCATCGGATCGGGCCTCCGGCTTTTCCGGAGCCACCCAGCAGGGCGCAACAGCTTCCGTCCTAAGCGGACTTTTCGAGGTGGGTATTCAGCGGATTACCGGAGGGAAAAAAGCCTTTGTCAATTTCGACGCATCTGTTCTGCTGTCCGACAGTCTGCTCCTTATCGAACCGGATTCCCTGGTCATCGAGGTGCTGGAGCATGTGGAATACGATGATGCCCTACTGGCCCGTCTGGTCGAACTGAAAAAACTGGGTTATCAAATCGCACTGGATGATTACATCAGCAACCACGATGATTATCCATTGTTTCCCATATCGGAAATCATCAAATATGATTTTATGGAAACACCTCCCCATTCCATCGGTCAAAGCGTCCGGGAAGCTTTGTCCCGCAACAAGATACTGCTGGCGGAAAAAGTAGAGACCCGGGAAGACTTTCGGATTGCTGTGGAAATGGGGTTTTCCCTTTTTCAGGGATATTTTTTCAGTAAGCCCTCCATCATCGCCGGAGTACCGGATAAAAAAAATAACCACTTCATCCACCAGCAGGTTCTAAAACAACTTCAAGAAGAAAATCCTTCCTACGAAGAGCTGGAAAGAATCATCGGTACGGATGCCGAGCTCTCCTACCGGGTCATGCGGGCAGCCGGCATTGGCAGCAAGGTCCGCACCCTGAAGAACGCCCTGGTAAAAATGGGTTTTCAAGAATTGGAGCGATGGATTTATGTCCTGATGCTACAGGATTTTTCCAAGGGTAAGCCTCGGGAATTGATCCGTCTTTCTCTTGTCCGGTCCCGATTTGGAGAATTGATCGCTGCCAGCAGCATTCTGGTCTCCCGGAAAAAAGAGATTGCTCTGATGTGCCTTTTTTCCATTTTGGATGCCATGCTTGACAGGCCTATGAATGAGGCCCTGGCTGAAATCGATGTCAGTCAGGACGTCCGGGAGCTGCTGATCCATCAGCGGGGAGAACTGCGCCCCATTTATGACATTATCACCTGCTATGAAAAAGGGAATTGTAACCTGCTGCATCAATATTCCTATAGCCTGAGTATTAATGAATCCAAACTTTTCGATTGGTATATCGAGTCCATCCGATGGGCGGACCAGGTGCTGAAAATAATATTAACGGAGGAAACACAATGAGAAGAAAAGATCGGGAAATTACGGAAACTGCAAAGATCGACGAAATCATCCTTTCCTGTGAATGCTGCCGGCTGGGCTTTCGGGACGGGGAGCGGGTGTACATCGTTCCTCTGAACTTCGGCTATGCCAATGAGAACGGAAAGGCCATCTTCTATTTTCACGGCGCCAAAGAAGGCCGAAAAATCGATCTGATTGAAAAGAACGGATATGCGGCTTTTGAGCTGGATACCAACCATCAGGTCAATGCCGATGAAGCAGCCTGTGATTTTTCCTTCCGATTCCGCAGCGTGATTGGGGAAGGCCCCATATCCATGATTTCGGATCAGGAGGAAAAAAAGAAAGCCCTGCTCTGTATCATGGACCATTACTCCGAAAAGAAGGATTGGGATTTCCCGGAAGCCATGCTGAAAAATACCGCTGTTTTCCGGCTGGAAGCAGAAACTCTGGCCTGCAAAGAGCACTTATAAACTCACCGGATGCCGAACTGCTGAAGTTTTCGGGTCACCGTTGAGGGATGAACCTTTAATGCCGCAGCAATGTCGGCATTTTTTTTATGCTGCTGAGCCATAGCCCTCCAGATATTTTCTTCATAATCCCGTAAAAGCTCTTCCAGGGATTTGCCCTTACCCCCAATCCCCCAAGGGTCTGGCAAGGACAAACCTTCATCCTCTTCCAGGTGAAGCTGCTGAAAATCTTCCAAGTTCAGTTCATTTCCTGGAGAAAGAATCATCAACCGTTCCATCAGGTTCCGGAGTTCCCGGATATTCCCGTAAAAAGGCATGTCCGAAAGGGCTGCAGAAAGCTTCTGATCCATCCCTTTAGCCGTTTGATATTCCTGGTTGAAATGGCTGAGGAAATATTCAATGAGAAGTGGAATGTCCTCCTTCCGCTGGCGAAGGGCTGGAATTCGAAGAGGGGCCATGTTCAGCCGATGATACAGGTCTGAACGGAACTGCTTTTCTCGGATCAGCTCCGGAATATTGCGGTTTGTGGCGGCAATAAAGCGGATATCCAGCCGGATCGGCTGATTGCCTCCGATTCGCATAATCTCCTTTTCCTGAAGAACACGGAGGATCTTGGACTGCATGGGATAAGGCATATCCCCGATTTCATCCAAAAGGACCGTTCCCCCGTTGGCATGCTCCAGCAGGCCCTTGCGTCCGTGGGCGGAGCCGCCAGTAAAGGAACCGGCTTCGTAGCCAAAGAGTTCGGATTCCAGAAGATTTTCAGGGATTGCACTGCAGTTGATTCGAATAAAGGGCTGCTCCTTTCGGCTGCTTGCCT
>JBLJBD010000025.1:0-4700 GCA_047637815.1 Anaerovoracaceae bacterium | reverse complement strand
GTATGAAAATACCCACAGGATTAAAACACAAACCGGTGATCGTTTCTGAGGATTACGATAAAGTAGACGGCCGGAACCATGGTTCCGATGCAAAGGGGCTTTCTTTAGGTCTGGCCCAGTGGAATGACCGGGGAAAGGTGGATATCTCCGCCAAGGTTTGGCGTCACACCGGAGGCAAATGGTCCAGACAGTCGGAAGAGCTACCTTTGCACCGGGTGCTGGACCTGGCCATATTTATCGCCCGATCCCAGCAGTATTTCCGGGAGGCTTACCGGATACCAGGCCTGTATGATCGTGAGAACCCCCAAATCGACCGGATTGCCCTGCAAGGAGGAGCCCTGGACGTAGCCGTATGCCTGGACAATGACAATCTGGACGAGGACATCCAGCTGTTCCGGGATGCCTTAGCCAGGGATGATGAAATGCTGAGTGAACGGTTCAGCCGTCTTTCCGCTTTGCTGAAAGAAATGGGTTACTGATATGGAAAACAAACAAAGTAGAAAAGAACTGATTGCTGAGTACAAGGCCAAGCCGGAAAGCGGCGGCGTATACGCTATTAAGAATATCCAATCCGGAAAGATATTTTTGGATGGGGTCCTCAATCTGGAGGGGAGCGAGAACCGATTTCGGTTTTCCGTCAAGACCGACCTTTGCCCTTTGCATCAGCTGAAGGATGATTGGAACCGATACGGGAAGGATTCCTTTGAGTTTCAGGTAATGGAACGGTTGACCATTAAGGAAGGTCAGAGCCAAAGAGAGTTTAAAGAAGACATTAAAACCTTAAAGGAGATCTGGCAGGAAAAGCTAAAGGATCATCTTTACTAATGAACTTCAGGCATAAAAAGCATCAAAAAACGGGCCTTTTGGCCCGTTTTGCTTTAGTCTATTTTAAGTAAGGATTAGGGAAGGAGCCGCATAGACTCGGGCGCCCATTTCGCTGTCCAGCATGTAAAGTCCCTTGGCATCGGAGCCGAAGAGGTCGTATCGCTGAATCAGTTCTTCTGCATTCTTTTCTTCTTCGCCCTGTTCTTTGACAAACCAGTTGAGGAATTCCAGGGTTCGGAAATCCTTCACCTTCAGAGCTTCTTCATATATGGTATTGATGGAGGCAGTAACAAACTGCTCATGCTCTAAAGCGCCATCCAGAGGAGTTTTGAAGTTATCATATTTTTTATCCGGTCCTTCGATGGCTGTCAGAATCACCTCTTGCCCGTTATTCTGCAGGTAGGTCAGGAACAGCATGGCATGGTCCCTTTCTTCCTGTGCCTGAACCTTGAACCAGTTGCCGAAGCCGGCCAGTCCTTTGCCATAGTAATAATTGGACATGTCCAGATACAGGTAAGCGGAGAAAAATTCTTTGTTGATCTGCTCGTTCAGTAATTTGACTACTTTCTTGTCCAGCATAATAATACCTCCTGTTTTCTATAACTCGATTTCCATTGGTTCACTTAATTCAACCTTTCCGTCGAGAAGCAGCCCGGTGATTTGGCCTTGGTCCTTATGGATATCAACCATCAGATGTCCTTTCGGCTGATGGATGGTGAACCGGTGTTGTCCGGATTCAATGGAATCCGTCAGTGCACAGGCCAGGGCCACCGACCCGGAACCGCAGCTTCCTTCGAAAAAGGTGCTATTTATATCTTTTACCCATACAACGGGCGTCATAAACTGTTTCTCCTCCTGGAAAAACATCACCCCAAGAGCAGAGGGATCATATTTCTTCAATACTTCTTCCTTGATTCCGGTAAAAGATTTTTCTGTTGCCGGCATTCCGACGGCGATGACGTGAAGGATTCCTTCAAACACGACGAGAGGCAAAGGTTGGCCTTCAAAATCCAGCTGATCATGAGTTAGAGGCAAGGGCATTTCCACCGAAGCCGTATCTTGGTCGGTATTGGCTGTTACCCAAAGAGGGTGGTTGATGCCGCTTACTTGAATTTCTACCTGGACGACCCCGGATAAACCTTGCGCCTTGGCCAGATACAGGCCAAAGCTTCGGGAAGCATTGCCGCAGAATTCCATTCCCCCCATTTCCATCCTTCTTAAGCATCCCTCCATCTCTGGCCGGATAAAAGCCACTTGTTCCCCGTCCAGTTGTTCCAGAGACAGCAGCTTCTCGGACAAGGAACTGTAACGACTTCGTTCCACGGGGGACAGGACGAAAATGGTCCGGTTGCCGGCCGGGTCAGCGATAAAAATACGAAGTTTTTCTTTCATGGATACTCCCTTCATCTTGAATCTCTACTCCAATATATCAAACTTCCGGGAAGGGAACAAGATTTCCGCCCTTTTTCATACAAAAACATGAAAAATCATTGGAAAAAAAGCCATTCTGAGCCTCTTGAAATTGCCAAAAGCGGTAATGTGTGGTACAATAGCATGGCAAACTTTTACAGAAAATAAAACAACTGACCAATATAGGGGAGGATTGAATATGAAAATCATTCTGGATGGAATGGGTGGGGACAATGCCCCTTCGGAAATCGTCAAAGGAGCGGTGGAAGCGGCCCGGCATATCGAACACCAGATCATACTGGTAGGAGATGAAGAGCGGATTCGAACCGAACTCTCCGGCTATACCTATGACCCTCAGCAGATTGGCATCCGCCATGCAGCAGATGTCATCACCAACGATGATGCTCCGGTCAAGGCCGTCCGAACCAAGACGGAATCCTCCATGGTGGTGGGGCTCAACATGATTAAAAACGGGGAAGGGGACCTGTTCATTTCCGCCGGAAATACGGGAGCCCTCATGGCCGGAGGCCTTTTTATCCTGGGGCGGATCCAGGGCATCGACCGGCCGGCTTTAGCCAGCATCTACCCCATCCTGGGCCATATTCCTTCTCTATTAGTAGATGCAGGAGCCAATGCCGAGTGCAAACCGGTGAACTTGCTGGAGTTCGGTACCATGGGCAGCATCTATATGGAAAAGGTGCTGGATCGGAAGAACCCGTCCGTAGGACTGGTCAACATCGGGTCGGAGGAAACCAAGGGCACCACGGTCATCAAAGCAGCTTATGAACTACTGGATAAAAGCGACATCAACTTTATCGGCAACATCGAAGCCCGGGACGTACCTAAGGGCAAAGCGGAAGTTATCGTCTGCGACGGATTTGTGGGCAATGTGATCCTGAAGCTGACCGAAGGCCTGGCCTGGAACATTCTGAAACTGTTGAAGGCCAAGTTTACCTCCGGCGTGAAATCCAAGCTGGGAGCCCTTCTGCTGAAGGATAAATTCGGGGAACTGAAGAGCGAGTTTGACTATTCCGAGTATGGTGGGGCGCCGATTCTGGGAATCAAAGGGGCAGTCGTGAAGATCCATGGATCCTCCAATGCCAACGCGGTGATGAACGCCATTTTTAAAGGAATTCCTTATGTAGAAAACAAGGTGGTCCAGATCATTCAGAATTCTGTGGAAGAGATCGAGGAGATCCTGATCAGTGAATAGCAGTGAATTTCAGAAAATCCTAACCTACCGGTTCCGAAAACCAGAGCTTTTGACCAGGGCACTGACCCATAGTTCTTTTAACGGGAGCCAGGAGGAATATCAAGAAGAAAACTATGAAAAGCTGGAGTTTTTGGGAGATGCCTTTTTAGATGCGGTGGTCAGCCAATGGCTGATACAGGAGCATCCGGATATGAAGGAAGGGGATTTATCAAAAACAAGAGCCTTGATCGTATGTGAAAAATCCCTGGCCAGAATCGCCCTTCAGCTGGGGATTCCTCCTTTTATCCGGATGAGCCGGGGAGAGGAAATCACCGGTGGGCGGGACAGGCCTTCCATCCTGGCGGACACGGTGGAGGCAGTCATTGGAGCAATTTTCCTGGATGGCGGATACGATGCTGTCCGGGATTTTATTCTGAAAACCTTCCGGGAAACCTTCCGGGAAGCCCTCCAGGATGGCGGGAAAAAGGATTTCAAGACCCAGCTTCAGGAACTGCTTCAGCAGCGGGGAACCGTTGAAATCCGTTATGTGGTAGTAAAAGAAGAGGGTCCGCCTCACGATAAAACATTTTATGTAAACTTGATGATTGAAGGATCTTTGGGTGGCTCCGGCCAGGGAAGATCCAAGAAAGAAGCAGAGCAGAACGCCGCAGAAGATGGGCTGAAAAGGGGTGTAGGGTTTGTATTTTAAACGAATAGAAATGCATGGATTCAAGTCTTTTGCTGAACCGGTGGTCATCGATTTCCATGAAGGCATCACCTGCATCGTGGGACCCAACGGAAGCGGAAAGAGCAACATCAGCGATGCTATCCGCTGGGTACTGGGGGAACAAAGCCCCAAGACCCTTCGGGGAGGAAAAATGGAGGACGTCATCTTTGCCGGGACCGCCAGCCGGAAATCCCGGGGTATGGCGGAGGTGACCCTGGTCATCGATAACAAAACCGGCATCCTGCCCATTGATTTCGCAGAGGTGGCTATCACCAGAAAAATGTACCGTTCCGGAGAAAGCGAATACTCCATCAACAACACCCAGTGCCGGCTCAAGGACATCCGGGAGCTGATCATGGACACGGGAATCGGTGTTGACGGCTATTCCCTGATCGGACAGGGCAAGATCGCAGACATCGTAGCCAATAAATCGGAAGCCCGGCGGGAAATCTTCGAAGAAGCCGCAGGAATCGTCAAGTACAGAAGCAAGAAGGCAGAGGCAGAGCGAAAGCTGGAATCCGCCAACGGCAACCTGGAACGGGTCAA
>JBLJBD010000024.1:0-2920 GCA_047637815.1 Anaerovoracaceae bacterium | reverse complement strand
TTCATATATATCGTTTATTGCCTATTGGCGATGTTTTCTTATTCCACGCCTAACCCGAACCGGTCCTTGACCCGTTTCATGGTCTTTTCTGAAAGGTTGCCCGCTTTTTCTGCTCCATCCCGGAGGATGTGGATCAGTTCCTGGGAAGGACGGATCTCCTGGAACCGTTCCCGGATGGGACGGAGAGCATCCACGGTGACTTCCACCAAATCCTTCTTGAAATCGCCGTAGCCCCGGCCTTCGTACCGGTTGACGATATCCTCCACCGGCATGCCGGAAAAGGAACTGTAAATGTTCAGCAGGTTGGAAATCCCCGGTTTATTTTCCAGGTCATAATAGATGGCTCCTTCCGAATCGGTGGTTGCCCGCATGATGGCCTTTTTAATGGTCTTTTCATCGTCCAGCAGAGAGATTCGGCTCAGGGGATTTTCCGCGCTCTTGCTCATCTTGCTGGAAGGATCGTCCAGAGACATGATCCTGGCCCCTTCCTTCAGGAAGCGGCCTTCGGGGACCACGAAGGTCTTGCCGTATTTGTTGTTGATCCGAATGGCGATATCCCGGCAAAGCTCGATGTGCTGCTTCTGGTCATTGCCCACGGGGACCACATCCGTATCATACAGCAGGATATCCGCCGCCATCAGCACCGGATAGGTAAACAAACCGGTGGGAGCTGATTCGCTTCCCCGGCTTTTATCCTTGAACTGGGTCATCCTGGAAAGCTCTCCCGTGTAGGAGTTGCAGGTCAGGATCCAGGACAGCTCCGCATGACCCGGTACATCGGACTGAACGAATACCGTAGACTTTTCCGGATCCAGTCCTACGGCCAGATAAAGGGCCGCCACATCCAGAATGTGTTTCCTGAGCTCTTTCGGGTCCTGGGGAACGGTGATGGAGTGGAGATCCACGATGCAATAAACGCACTGGTTTTCATGCTGAAGCTCCACAAACTGCCTTAGGGCACCCAGGTAATTGCCTATATGAATATTACCGGTGGGCTGAACCCCTGAAAAAACTCGTTTCATACTACCTCCTGAATCAGGGTCCTGTTCCCCTTATTTTCTCAGTTCCTCACTGAACTTCTTCTTAATGCTTTTTTCTCCCCGGGAAATGGTCATCTGGGAGACCCCCATTTCCTGAGCGATCTGGGTTTGGGTCTTGTTCTGAATATATCGTTTCTGAAAGATATTTTTTTCGCTTTCCGACAGCCGTTTCAGGACAATGTCAATGATCTCCCCGTATTCCACGCTGTCGTAACCACTCTCTTCTATGGCGGCATACCGTTCCAGGATCGGATTGTCCCCCGTATCCCCGGATTCGTCGAAGGTCTGGTTGAGGGAATAGGAATTATAGGCCCGGCCCCCCTCCATGGCTTCCAGGATCTCTTCCTCCGTATTACCCAGATAAGAAGCGATTTCCGCCACCGTGGGCATTCGCTGGAGCTGGCCAAAGAGATGTTCCTTGGCGGATGGGATCTTGGCGCTCAGTTCCTTGAGGCGACGGGGCACTTTGACGCCCCATTCCTTATCCCGGAAATATCGCTTGATCTCCCCTAAAATAGTGGGGGTAGCAAAGCTGGAAAATTCGTAACCCTTGCCGGGATCAAAACGATCCACAGCAGAAACCAGGGCCATGGCTCCGACCTGATATAAATCATCGTAATCCACGCCCTTATTCAGATATTTCCGTATCAGGATATCCACCATATACAGATACTTTTCAACCAGCTGATTCCGGATCTCAATATCCTTGGTTTCCGCATACCGGTTAAACAATTCTTGGTTGGTCATTTATTCTTCACCATATTGATTGATTTGCAGCCGTCGGTTTTTTCACTGATCTGTATCTCGTCCATCAATGTATCAATGATGAAAATTCCCAGTTCTCCTTCTCCCGGGCAGTTGGCGCAGGATCGGGTGTTCTTGTAAAGGTCATGGCCTTCCGTACTGTCGTTCACCATGATACGAATCTGAGTTTCCCCGATTTCGCAGACCACATCATAGCGGTTGCTCCATCCTTCATGGCCGTGGCAGGTGACGAACTTGCAGGCTTCGGAGACGGCCACCTTGATGTCATCGATGGCCTCCACATTGAACCCTGCATTGCTGGCCAGGGAAGCGATCGCAATCCTGACCATACTGACGTAATCCGGTTTTCCAGGGATGGAAAACTTAAAAATATCTCCCATTACCATTCTCCTTTATTCCGTTTCCAGCTCGATCTGATCCGGTTCGGAATCTGTTTCACTTCTTTCAGGAACTTCGCAGGGCGGCAGCAATTCGCTTTCGTCCTCCACTTCCTTGATGACCTTGGCCAGGGCGATGATGTTGCTTTCTTCCTGGACCTTCATGATCCGGACTCCCTGGGTCGCTCTTCCCAGAAGGGATACTTCGCAGGCCCGGATCCGGATGATGATGCCATCGGAGTTGATCAGCAGGATCTCATCGTCCTCGTTGACCACCATGGCACCTACCAATTCCCCGGTCTTTTTGAATTTTGCCTTATCATAGGTCAGCAGGCCTTTTCCGCCCCGAACCTGAATCTTATAATCCTCTACCGGGGTACGCTTGCCATAGCCGTTTTTGGTAACCACCAGCAACTCTTCTCCCGGCTCCACCAGGGCCATGGAGACCACTTCGTCTCCCTTTTCCAGCTTGATGGCCCGGACTCCGCCAGCGATACGACCCATGCTCCGAACATCTTCTTCTGAGAAGCAGATGCATTTACCGTGCTTGGTAACGATGATGACATTATTGCTGCCTGTCGTCTGGTTGATGCCGATCAGTTCATCCCCGTCTTTTAGATTAATGGCGATGAGACCTGTTTTTCTCGTGGTGTCAAACTGAGAAATCGGTGTTTTCTTTATAGTTCCAAATTTTGTGACCCCAATTAAGTAAGTCTCGTCTGAAAATTCCCGGATGGG
>JBLJBD010000023.1:0-8973 GCA_047637815.1 Anaerovoracaceae bacterium | reverse complement strand
TTCCTGGCAATTTATTTCCTTTCGATACTCTTTCCGGTATCATCAATGCGTCTCTGATGTTTTATGCCCTTTACCGAAACCGCCTCTTCCGGATGACCTTGCTGGTTTCCAGAGCGGTGGTGCTGACAGAGGCGATGATTCTCGGAACCATCGTCGGAGTCTATCAGGTCAACCGGATGGAAGACATCCTGCAGCATTACTTCCCTCAATTCCAGGAATACTATACTTTAGTCATTGCGGTGTTGTTTGCTCTGTTCATTATCCTCAGTTATCGAATTTTGAACCGATTCTTAAACAGCATGTTCCTGAAGGTGGAGCAGCTCCAGAGTCAACGTCTGAAAGAATTCAGCGTTGGGGTATCCCAGAGCATCGACTTGAATGAAATCACCCGCTTGTTGATGACCTTTATTACCGATTCCCTTGGGGTTCAGAAGGTGTATGTATGTCTCAACAACAAGGAAGAGAAAGCATTCACGGTAACGGAGATTTCAAATCCCCTGGAGTCCAAAAACTTTAACATCGCCTGGGATCATCCTTGCGTGGTCTGGATGAAACAAAATAAAAACTGTCTGATATGGAAGGAATTCAAAAAAACCGCACCTTATAAATCCCTTCACGATGGAGAAAAGCAGTTGTTCAGCCGGTTGGGAATTACTTGCTTGGTGCCCTTGATTTCCGGAGAGGACATGATCGGCCTGGTCCTGCTGGGAGAACGGCAGAAGTCCGACGTATATTCCTACGACGATATCACTCTGCTGGAATCGGCTCAGGCTATCGCGTCTGTTGCGGTCAACAATGCCAGCCTCTATGAAAAGGCCAGAAGGGATGCGGATACCGATTCCCTGACCGGTGTTCTGAACCGGAAAGCCTTCATCGAAGCCTTGGAAAAGGAAGTGGAACGGTGTCGGAATACCTCTCTTACCCTGCTTCTTCTGAACCTGGATAATTTCAAACTCTTCAACCAGCTTTACGGGTCCCTGAAAGGGGACATGGCTCTGAAAAATGTAGCAGAGATCATCGAATGCACCGCCGGAAGAGGCGCTACCATCGGTCGTTACGGGGGAAAAGAGTTTGCTATCTGTCTGCCGGATTACGATATTAGAAAAGCGGTCCTTCTGGCTGAAAATCTGCAGCTGCAGGTTCGCCGGATGGGCGGGGTCGCCAGCGGTATCACCCTGAAGACTCTGACCATGAGCGGAGGAATCTGCTCCATGCCTTATGGTGCGTCAACCCTGAAAGAGCTGCTGGAAAACGCCGATATGGCGGTTTACAACGCCAAGAGAAGCGGTAAGGATAAGATCTGTGTCTATACTGCTGGCTCCCAGGTGGTTTCGGAGAACGAAAATACCTATCCCAGCATCACCGCTGGTGGGTACAAGGATTATGCGGCAACCATTTATGCGTTGACCGCAGCCATCGATGCCAAGGATCACTATACCTTTAACCACAGTCAGAACGTGGAATCCTATGCCACCGAACTGGCCAAGGCAGCCGGGATCAATCCGGACCACATCCAGATCATCCGGGAAGCGGCATTGCTTCATGACATCGGCAAGATTGCCATACCAGAACATCTATTGTCCAAGCAGGGGAAATTGACCGCCGAAGAATACGACATTCTGAAGTCCCACGTGGAGCATTCCATATCCATCATCCGTCACCTGCCCAGTCTGGATTACGTGATACCCAGTGTGGTTGCCCATCACGAGCGATGGGATGGAAGAGGATACCCCCGGGGAATCAATCGGAATGAAATTCCAATCGGAGGCAGATGTCTTGCCATCGCCGATTCCTTCGATGCCATGATTTCCGAACGGTCTTATAAGCCAGCCTTTACCACCGAGTTTGCCTGCAATGAGATACTGGCCCAGGCAGCCAAACAGTTTGATCCCCAGCTGGCGGTCCTTTTCGTCAATATGGTTCGGGATAAAGCCATTGCCGTCAACGGCGGTCAAGAACAAAGCCGATATTAAAAAGAACCTCCGGCATCAGTCTTCCTGATGGCCGGAGGTCTTTGTTTTTTTTCGATTCTTGACGCTTTCGTGGAGTAGATACTCGATCTGACCATTGATGGAACGGAAATCATCCTCCGCCCAGCTGGCCAGCTCTTTCCAAAGGGAAGGAGAGAGCCGCAGCAGAATCTGCTTCTTATCGCCGGTCTTGTTGTCAGCCATTTCCATCCTCCCTTCTAAATTTCAGCAATACCGGCAACCAACTAGTAGATGCTGCCACTGTTGACAATGGGCTGGGCATCCTTGTTGCCGCAGAGGACCACCAGCAGGTTGCTGACCATAGCCGCTTTTCGTTCTTCGTCCAGTTCAACTACATTGTTTTCGCTAAGTTGTGCCAGGGCCATTTCTACCATGCCTACGGCACCTTCGACGATCATTTTACGGGCATCAATGATGGCAGAGGCCTGCTGACGCTGCAGCATAGCAGCGGCGATTTCCGGGGCATAGGCCAGGTGAGTGATCCGTGCGTCCATAATTTCGATACCGGCACTTTCCACATTAGCCTGGATTTCTTCCTTCAGGCGGGCAGCGACTTCCAGGCTGCTTCCCCGGAGAGTCTTTTCATCCGCATCGGAGGCCATGTCATAGGGATAGAGGCGGACGATGTTCCGAAGGGCGGAATCACACTGCATGGAGAGGAATTCCCGGTAATTGTCCACGTTGAAAACGGCTTTGGCCGTGTTTTCTACCCGCCATACTACAACAATGCCGATGATGATGGGATTACCCAGCAAATCGTTTATTTTCTGCTTGTCGTTGTTCAGGGTCATGGTCTTCAGGGATATTTTTTTACTCATCCTGGGGACAGTGGCTTTTTTTGTTTCAGAGAGCTGTTCTGACAGGGTGGGATGGCTGGCGGCGTTCACGGCTTCTGCTACCGGATTGAATCCCACGGAGAAGGGATTGACAAAGAAAATCCCTTCTTTCCTTAGGGTACCGTAATATTTGCCGAAGAGGGTCAGGACCAACCCTTCGTTGGGTTTGATAACCTTGATGCCGGCAAAGATGAAGGGACCCAGGATACAGAAGTAGACCAGGCTCAGGATGAAAATCACCGGCTGGAATCCATAGAAGCCCAGGCTATAGATAAAGGCACCAATGGAGGCCAGCATCAGCAGGATATTGACAATGAGGACCAGCATGCCGTTCATGGGCTTCAGGATGATTTCCTCATATTGAGGTTGTTTGGTAAATTCTTTCATGGCCGTTTCCTTTCTTAACACAACGATGATATTAAAATGATATCATAATTATATTAGTCCCTTTTAGATAGAAAGTAAATAACATATTTGCGCATAAAAAGGTACGTATTTGCTAAAAAAATAATACAATCTTGCGAAAATATTTCAAAATATCCCTTTACTATCCATTCATTTCGTGTATAATTAGGAATCGTGATACAAATACGAAATAATAAAATTGTTATAGAAAAGGAGGATGGAAGGATGAGAGACCAAAACCGGATGCCCATTATGGAAGCCCTGCAGGAAGTTCGGAGCAGCCGGATCCTGCCCTTTGATGTCCCTGGACACAAACAGGGTAAGGGTAATCGGGAGCTGACAGAATTTCTGGGGGAGCAATGCCTCAGCGTGGATGTCAATTCTATGAAACCCTTGGACAATCTCTGCCATCCCACCTCCGTTATCCGGGAAGCGGAGATTCTGGCGGCAGAAGCTTTTCGGGCTAATCAGGCCTTTTTCATGGTGGGAGGGACCACTTCCTCGGTTCAGAGTATGGTCTTTGCTGCCTGCAAAGAAGGGGAAAAAATCATCCTGCCCCGGAATGTCCACCGAAGTGCCATCAATGCCCTGATCATCGGAGGAGCGGTACCAGTTTACGTCAACCCTCAGGTAGACGATCGGCTGGGGATTGCCTTGGGGATGGATCCGGTTGAACTGGAGCAGGTTATCCGGCAGAATCCGGACGCTAAAGCGATTTTGGTCAACAATCCTACCTATTATGGAATCTGCTCAGACCTGAAGCGGATTGTGGAGCTGGCCCATGAACAGGATATGCTGGTACTGGTGGACGAAGCCCATGGCACCCACTTCTATTTTTCCGATGAGCTGCCTCTGGCGGCCATGGATGCCGGCGCCGATATGGCAGCGGTCAGCATGCACAAATCCGGAGGAAGCCTGACACAGAGTTCTTTCCTTTTAACCGGCGAGAGGGTCAATGCTGATTACGTACGTCAGATCATCAATCTGAGCCAGACCACCAGTGGGTCCTATCTGCTGATGTCCAGCCTGGATATTGCCCGGAAGAATATGGCCATCCACGGCAAGGAAATATTCCGGGAAGTCATAGCCCTGGCCCAGTACGCCCGGCGGGAAATCAACGCCATCAGCGGATACTACGCATATGCGAAGGAGCTGATCAACGGAGGTTCTGTTTTTGACTTTGACATCACGAAGTTGTCGGTGAACACCCTGGATACGGGCCTTGCCGGTATCGAAGTGTATGATATCCTCCGGGATGAATACGGGATCCAGATAGAATTCGGCGACCTGGGAAACATCCTGGCTTACCTGTCCGTTGGGGACCGGGAACCGGATGTGGAGAGGCTGGTGACAGCCTTGGCCGACCTTCAGCGGCGATATAAAAAAGAAAGAACCGGTCTATTGGACCATGAATACATTAGTCCGGTGGTGGCCGCAGGGCCCAAGCAGGCCTTTTTCGGAAAGAAACAGTCTCTGCCCATCCAGGAAACGGAAGGAAGGATCTGCAGCGAATTTGTGATGCTGTATCCGCCCGGGATTCCCATCCTGGCCCCCGGAGAACGGATTACCAGGGAAATCCTGGACTACATCCGGTATGCCCGGGAGAAAGGATGCCTGGTCACCGGACCGGAGGACATGGGCATATCCAGGCTAAACGTCCTGGTGTG
The DNA here is from genome assembly GCA_047637815.1 of Anaerovoracaceae bacterium. Classification (GTDB taxonomy): domain Bacteria; phylum Bacillota; class Clostridia; order Peptostreptococcales; family Anaerovoracaceae; genus UBA5559. Next base: position 4,074 of record JBLJBD010000023.1, on the reverse strand, counting down.
AAAGGAGAACCCAATTGGAACTATGGTTTACGGAATCTCATACCAAAGGAGGACGATTTTCCATTCAGGTGGATCGCCATCTTTTTAGTGGAAACAGCGAGCACCAGAGGATCGATGTCTTCGAGTCGGAAACCTACGGACGGTTTCTGGCCCTGGACGGAAGGATGCGTCTGACGGAACGGGATGAGTTCATCTACCACGAAATGCTGGTCCACGTTCCCATGGCGGTTCATCCCAAACCAGAAAAGGTGCTGGTGATCGGTGCCGGCGATGGGGGAGCCCTTCGGGAGCTGGCCAAATATGAGGATATAAAGGAGATGGACCTGGTGGAAATCGACCAAATGGTGGTGGATGTCTGCCGGGAATATCTTCCCGGAACGGCCAGCGGCCTGGAAGATCCAAGGCTGAAAATCACCTATCAGAACGGGCTGAAAGCCATTCGGGGAATGGAAGGGGAATACGACGTGATCCTGATCGATTCCACGGATCCCTTCGGGCCTGGAGAAGGGCTGTTCACCAAGGAATTTTACGGCAGCTGTTATAATGCCCTTAGGGAGGGCGGAATCATGGTGAATCAGCACGAAAGTCCTTTTTATGAAGAGGATTCCCGGATGATACAGACGGCCCACAAACGGATTCTGGAAATATTTCCGGAAGTGAAACTGTATCAGGCCCACATCCCCACCTATCCTTCCGGCTACTGGCTTTTTGGATTTGCCTCCAAGGGCCTCCATCCGGTGGATGATCTTCGGGATCAGGCGTGGCAGGAAAAGAAAATCCAGACGAGATATTACAATACCCGGCTTCATCGGGGAGCCTTTGCCCTTCCCAATTATGTGGAAGAGCTTTTAAAAGATGTTGAATAGGAAGGCACGGCCTTCCAGTACACATGGAGGAATAACAATGGGAAAAGCATTGATCATCGGATGCGGAGGCGTTGCTTCCGTCGCTATTAAAAAATGTTGTCAGAACAGCGAAGTCTTTGAAGAAATCATGATTGCCAGCCGGACCAAGAGCAAGTGCGACAAGATCAAGGAAGAGATGGAAGGGAAGACCAAAACCATCATCCATACGGCCAAGGTAGACGCAGACAATGTGCCGGAACTGGTGGAACTGATCCGCAGCTTCCAGCCGGACGTGGTCCTGAATCTGGCCCTGCCCTATCAGGATCTGACCATCATGGATGCCTGCCTGGAAACCAAGACCCACTACATCGACACCGCCAACTATGAGCCGTTGGACACCGCCAAGTTCGAATACAAGTGGCAGTGGGCCTATCAGGAAAAATTTAAAGAAGCCGGCATCATCGGCCTTCTGGGCAGCGGGTTTGACCCGGGAGTTACCGGGGTGTTTTCCGCCTATGCCATGAAGCACCACTTCGATGAAATTAACACCATTGATATTTTAGACTGTAATGGAGGAGACCATGGCTATCCCTTCGCCACCAATTTCAATCCGGAAATTAACATCCGGGAGGTATCTGCCAAGGGCAGCTACTGGGAAAACGGGGAATGGATCGAGACGGAACCCATGGAAATCAAACGGGAATACGACTTCAAGGGAGTAGGGAAGAAGGACATGTACCTGCTTCACCACGAAGAATTGGAATCCCTTGGCCTCAACATCAAAGGAATCAAACGAATCCGATTCTTCATGACCTTCGGCCAGAGTTACCTGACTCACCTGAAATGCCTGGAAAATGCCGGTATGACCTCCATCGAACCCATCGAATACGACGGAAAGATGATCGTACCCCTCCAGTTCCTGGCAGCTGTCCTGCCGGATCCTTCCAGCCTGGGTCCCAGAACGGTAGGAAAGACCAATATCGGCTGCATCTTCCAGGGGAAGAAGGATGGCAAGGACAAGACCTATTATCTCTACAACATCTGTGACCATCAGGAAGCCTACTGGGAGGTCGGATCCCAGGCCATCAGTTACACCACCGGCGTACCGGCCATGATCGGCGCCATGCTGATCATGAACGGAACCTGGACTGGAGCCGGCGTTTATAACATTGAAGAGTTCGATCCGGATCCCTTTATGGACGCCCTGAACAAATGGGGACTGCCCTGGGAAGAAGATTTCAATCCAGTGCTGGTGGACTAAGGATGAAGCAAGAAAAAGAACTGCTGTCCCTGCTGGGGGGAATTTCTTCCCCCAGCTATGTGGTGGATGAAGAGGCGATGCTCTCCAATCTGAATATCCTGAAAGGGGTGTCAGACCGGACCGGGTGCCGTATCCTGCTGGCGCAGAAGTGCTTTTCCATGTTTCCCCTCTATCCATTAATTGGGGAATATCTTCACGGAACCACTGCCAGCGGTCTATTTGAGGCTAAATTGGCCAAGGAGCACATGAAGGGGGAAAATCATGTTTTTTCGGCCGCCTACCGGGAAGAGGAAATGGACGAGATCCTGGAAATCTGCGACCATATTGTTTTTAATTCCTTCTCCCAGTGGACCCGCTACCGGGATAAGGCTCTAGCTTCCGGCAAGACCTGTGGCATCCGGATCAATCCGGAATGCTCCACCCAGGAAGGGCATGACATTTACGACCCCTGCGCCCCCTATTCCCGGCTGGGGGTAACAAAGGAAAATTTCCGTCCGGATCTTTTGGAAGGAATCAGCGGGCTCCATTTCCACACTCTTTGCGAACAGGATTCCGATGCGTTAAAGACAACGCTGAAGGCGGTGGAAGAATCCTTCGGCGAATACCTTCATCAGATGGAATGGATCAATCTGGGAGGGGGACACCACATTACCCGGCCGGGCTATGATTTGGCTACCCTGGAAGAATGTATCCGGCATCTTCAGGAAACCTATCAACTTCGGGTCTATCTAGAACCGGGAGAAGCGGTGGCCTATCAGGCGGGTTATCTGGTTTCGGAAGTCCTGGATATCATTAAAAACGGCATGGAAATCCTGATTCTGGATGCTTCGGCAGCCTGCCATATGCCGGATGTGCTGGAAATGCCTTATCGACCGGACATCATCGGAAGCGGAATACCGGGAGAGAAGACCTTCACGTACCGGCTGGGAGGGCCTACCTGCCTTTCCGGCGATATCATCGGAGATTATTCCTTTGACCAACCGGTTCGGGTGGGAGAGAGACTGATTTTTCTGGATATGGCCATCTACACCATGGTCAAGAACAACACCTTCAACGGCATGAACCTGCCATCGATTTATCTGCTGAATAAGCAGGGGATTGAGCTGGTGAAAGCCTTTGGATACGAGGACTTTAAAAGCCGATTGGGATGAGAAAAACCCGGGAGAATGATGCTAATCATCAAACTCTCGGGTTTTCGAATCTTGTGGGCAGCAGCTTTTAAGAAAAAGATAAAATGGTTTGTAAAATTCCAATTTGTTGACTTTGCATGCGGTGTACGCTATAATGTACATGTGAATTGGAGAAAATCTAGGAGGAAGATACAATGCTGAATACGAATATTACAAATTTTCGAAAAAATATTTTTGGTATATTGGAGCAAACCATAAAGTACAACGAACCGGTAAATATCAGCACTAAAGATGGAAATGCGATTATTATCAGTGAAGAAGATTACAATGGATTGGTTGAAACCCTTTATCTTTATAATGTGCCAGGACTGAGGGAAAAACTGGTGGAAGGGCTTCAGGCTCCGCTTAGCGAATGCATAAAGGAGAATGAGGTGGAATGGTGAGGTATCAACTGGTTTATACCAAGAATGCTTCTGGCGACATTCCTAAACTTAAAGCTGCAAAACTTGATAAAAAGGCAAAGGCATTGTTGGAACTCATTAGAGTAAACCCATTTGAAACGCCTCCTCCTTATGAAAAATTGCAGGGGGACCTGTATGGGGCTTATTCTCGGCGTATAAATATGAAACACCGGTTAGTCTATCAGGTTTATGAAGAGGAAAAAACTATTAAAATCCTAAGTCTCTGGACCCATTATGAATTTTGATCCTTCTTGACAACCTTCTACCTGTATGATAATATTTAGTAAATTAGTAAATTACTAAATATAAACAGGAGGTGGTCGTATGAAAATACCCACAGGATTAAAACACAAACCGGTGATCGTTTCTGAGGATTA
>JBLJBD010000022.1:0-36966 GCA_047637815.1 Anaerovoracaceae bacterium | reverse complement strand
GTCTTGTGAATGCTGTTCACCACGATATCCGCTCCGGATCTCTCGGCATTTAGCGGGAAAGACGAATTCCCCGCCCTTTGAGCAGCCACTCCTTCAGACTCAACGAATTGATGGAAGAACTCCATGTGGGCTCCGTGGGCCTGATCCACGATGAGGATTTTCCCAAATCGGTGGACAACTTCACCAATCTGGGAGATATCGCTGCAGATACCGTAGTAATTGGGGCTGGGTAAGATGACCGCCGATGCGTCGGGATGTTCCGTCAGCAGCCTTTCGATTTCTTTCGGCTCCACTTCTCCGGAGATGCCCCAGGATGAAGAAAGAACCGGCCTTGCGTAGACCGGCTGAATCCCCCCCAGGGTCAGGGCGTTAAAAACGGATTTATGACAGTTACGGGCAAGAATGAGCTTCCCGCCCCGGGGTACGGCAGCCAGAATAGCGGCTATCAGTCCGCAGCTGGTCCCGTTGATCAGGGGTATAGAAGCTTGAACGCCGTAGAGCCGACGGTATTTTTCAGCCAGATCGGCAATGATCCCCTCCCGCTGAAACAGATTATCGGCCCCTTCGATTTCCGTCACGTCATAATCCAGAAAATCCTTTAAAAATGACTCGTGGCCGAAACGCTTGTACAGGGAGGATCCTTTGTGACCGGGCATGTGAAAGGAAACGGGTTTCTTCCCGGCGTGTTTCAGTAAAAAGTTTTCCATGATACTTCCTTTTCCTAAAGAGGGATTGGCTCCCGGCGTTGTTAAGGCCGTTTAATGGCTAGCTGGAGCAGATAAGCTACTGCAGCCAGGGCCAGGATGAACACGAAGGCCGGCAGATAGGAGCCGGTGGCCGTTTTAATAGCTCCCGCCACCAGAGGCCCCAGAATAGATCCGGGGATGATAGCCGTATTCATGACACTGAAATTCAGGGCATAGTTCTTCGTTCCATAGAATAAATTAACATAGGCCGCATTGGTAGGCGGAATACTCCCGTAGGCAAGTCCCATGACCAAACCGCCCGCTACAAAGAGGGGGATGCTGGCATTGACGATAGACAAGGTCAGCAAGGCGAAGGCGATTACCATGGTCCCGTTGGACCAGATAACTGAAATCTTCCGGCCGAACCGGTCAAAGATCAGTCCTACCACCACCCGGCCGATGCCGTTAAAAATGGAAATGCCTCCAACGATCAGGGCTGCCTGAGCCACCGTGGCTCCCACATCCTGGGCGCCCACCGACGCATGGCCGATGACAGCAAGACCGGCCCCTGTCAGCACAGAGGACCAGGTAAAGTACAGCCAGAAGGATTTTCGCTTCAGCATCTCAACCGTGCTGATTTCCAGACCATAGTCCTCGCTGCCTTTGGCTTTCACCTTTCTGGGAGGCAGTACATCCTTATCTCCGGGAGGCCGGATAAAGAAACCGCCGATAATCAGGATTACAGCAAAAGTAAAGGCCAGGATAACAAAGGTCATCCGGAATCCCATGGAGACAATCAAGGAAGAAGCCACCGATCCAAGAATCAGCCCGCCGCCCCCGAAGCACATGAGAAGGACACCGGAAATCAGGCCCACCTTATCCGGGAACCAGCGGATCACCGTACTGATATTGGCGTTGTAAGCCAGACCGACTCCCAGGCCGCAGAAGACCCCATAAGAGATATAGATTCCTGCCAGGGTCTCCACTCGGGAAGAAAGAAGAAAACCGGCTGCCAGCAGAAGGGCAGACAGCATGATGATAAACCGGCCGGAACGTTTCTTCAGCAGCATGCCGCTGATGACTCCGCCGATGCAGAAAAAGGTCATGGAAATGGTAAAGGTCAGGGATGTTTCCGTCCGGTTCCAGCCAAACTCGGCTTCCAGTGGTTTAACAAAAATGGACCAGGCGTAAATCAGGCCGATGGAAAGATAGATCAACGAGCCCGACAGAAGTATTCCGTATCGTTTGTTCATTGTACCTCCTGTTGCGTCACCAGGGACGCCACCGCAAGGGATAACAATTTTTCTTCAGAAGAAGATCCCCGGGAGGTAACCACCACCGGGACCTTTGCACCCACCACCAGACCGGCCATCTTGCCGCCGGCGGTCAGGGTCAGGCATTTATTCAGGATATTCCCGGCAGCCAGGCTGGGGGGGACCAATATGTCAAATTCTCCGCTCAGTTCTGGGTCGAAACCCTTGATTCGGGCAGATTCCTTGTCCACCGCAAGATCATAGGAGATGGGTCCTGCGATGTCGCAGTCCCGAATCACTCCATCCCGGGCCATACCCACCAGAGCCTCTGCATCTACCGTCTCCGGCATTTTGGGATTTACCTTTTCCACGCCGCACAGGATGGCCACCTTGGGCCGTTCATAGCCCATGGACCGGAGTACGGATACCGCATTGATGATGATATCCCGTTTTTCCTCCAGGGTTGGATGGGGAATCATTCCCCCGTCGGTCAGGATTACTAGTTTCCGGAATCCGGGAACTTCGTCGAAGGCCATATGGGACATGGTCCTGCCGGTGTGTAGGCCGTTGGCCTTGTTGACCAGCGGTTTCAGCACCTCCCTGGTTTCCAGCAGGCCTTTCATGATATAATCCGCCTCCCCCTCCCGAATCAGGTCTACAGCAGCCTGGCCGCATTCTTCTCCGGCACCGGAGGCTACGATCCGGTAATGGTCCGGATCTTTCCCCAGCTCCCGAATCAATTGCCGGATCCGGTCTTCGTCACCGATCAGGACGGGAGTCACCAGACCCAGCTCCTCTGCCTGAAAAACCGATTCCAGGACATGGTCATTGCCGGCTCCGGCTACCGCCACCCGGCTTTTGCGGGGATTTTTTGAAACTGCTTCTAAAATCTGCTGAAAAGAAGTGTACTCCATAGAAGCCTCCTTATAATCAGGGTCAACCGATGGCAGAATTATAATTTTGCTGTTTTTACCGAATCGAATTCCCGGCCGATTTCCTCGGGCAGCTTGGTTGCCAGGCTGACCAGGACGATGACAACGGAAGAAGCCAGGAACCCGGGAATGATTTCATAAATATCAAAAATACCGCCGGATTTCAGGAACCAGATGATGTCCACCACCCCACCGGTAATCATACCGGCAATGGCACCGGGCAGGGTCATTCTTCTCCAGAACAGGGAAAAGACGATCATGGGTCCGAAGGCTGCACCAAAACCGCCCCAGGCGCTGGCCACCAGTCCGAATACGGAACTGGACGGGTCCAGGGCAATCAGGATGGCCACCACCGAAACCCCAACAACGGTCATCCGGCTGATCCATACCAGTTCCTTGCTGTTCTGATCCTTCTTAAAGAGAGTAGCATACAGGTCCTTGGATACAGAGGATGCGGAAACCAGCAACTGGGAGCTGGCCGTGCTCATGATGGCTGCCAGAATAGCAGTCAGTAGGATCCCGGAAACCACATCGGGGAACATGGTATCAATCATGGCCATATAGATGGTTTCGCCATCCGCCAGGTCCGGCATATAGGCCTTTCCGATGATGCCGATGGAAACAGCGCAGGTCAGGGTGATAACAACCCAGATCATGGCAATGGTTCTGGATTTTTTAATCATATCCGGAGAGTCAATGGCCATAAACCGGACCAGGATGTGGGGCTGTCCGAAGTAGCCCAATCCCCAGCCAAGGGCAGAAGCCAGCAGCATGGTGTTCACCCGCCCGTCGATTTCCGGGAAGAAGCCCAATGATTCCGGGGTCAACTCGGCAAGTCGCAGGGAAACTTCATTCATTCCTCCCATAGCCAAGACCGCACCGATAGGCACGAAAATCAAAGCAAAGAACATGATGGTTCCCTGAATCGTATCGGTCCAGCAAACAGCAGTAAACCCACCCAAAGCAGTATAAGCCAGGATGATTCCTGCTCCGATGACCAGACCCAGGGTATAGTCGATTCCGAAAATGGTGTTGAACAGTTTCCCGCCTGCCGCAAACTGGGAGGAGGAATAGACCAGGAAAAAGATGACGATGAATACGGAAGAAATCACCTTCAGAATATGTTTTTTGTCCCGGAACCGGTTTTCAAAAAAATCAGGCAGGGTCAGGGAATTGCCGGAAATCTCCGTATATTTTCGGAGTCTGCGGGCCACGAAGAGCCAGTTCAGGTACGTTCCGATTACCAGACCAACCGCGGTCCAGATGGCTTCGGAGGTACCCCCGTAAATCACGTAGGCCGTGCCGGGAAGTCCGATGAGGAGCCATCCGCTCATGTCGGAGGCCTGGGCTGACATGGCCGTTACCCAGCTGTTCAGCTTTCTGCCTCCCAAAATGTAATCCGACATGCTGTCGGTTTTATTGTAGAATTTAAATCCGATGAATACCATCAGTCCCAGATATAGGACGAATATTCCTGCTATTGTTAACAATCTCTGTTACCTCCACCTCTATTTTTTTCTGATTCTGTCGATGCCCATATAGGGTTTGAGAGCATCCGGAATGATGACGGAGCCATCTTCCTGCTGATAATTTTCCAGGATTGCTGCTACGGTTCTGCCCACAGCCAGTCCGGATCCGTTCAGGGTATGGACAAACTCCGGTTTTCCCTTGGAATCGGGGCGGAAGCGAATATTGCCTCTTCTTGCCTGATAATCTTCAAAATTACTGCAGGAGGAAATTTCCACGTACCGTTCATAACTGGGCATCCAAACCTCGATGTCGTAGGTCATAGCGGAAGAAAATCCCAGGTCGCCGGTGGAAAGCCGAACTACCCGATAAGGGATTTCCAGCCTCTTCAGCACTTCTTCTGCGGCCAGGAGCAGGGATTCCAGCTCTTCATAGGAGTTTTCCGGTTTGACGAACTTGACCAGCTCCACCTTGTTGAACTGGTGCTGTCGGATCAGGCCACGGGTATCCCGACCGGCGGATCCGGCTTCCTTCCGGAAGCAGGGTGTATAAGCGGTATAGTAGACGGGCAGCTCCCCTTCTTCCAGGATTTCGTTCATCCGAAGGTTGGTTACCGGCACTTCCGCAGTAGGAATCAGGAAAAAATCCTTTGCCGGCACATGGAACATGTCGTCTTCAAATTTTGGCAGCTGGCCGGTACCGGTCATGGCATCCCGATTGACCATAAAAGGGGGCAGTATTTCTGTATAGCCGTGTTCCCCTGTATGGAGATCCAGCATGAAATTAATCACCGAACGTTCCAGCCGGGCGCCCATTCCTTTATACACGGTGAACCGGGTACCGGCGATTTTGGCAGCCCTCTCGAAGTCCAGAATGTCCAAATCCTGGCCCACATCCCAATGGGCTTTCTTCTCAAAATCGAAGTCCCGGGGCTCTCCCCATTTCCGGACTTCCACGTTCTCGCTGTCGTCTTTGCCGACAGGAACAGCCGGGTTCGGGGTATTCGGTATAAAGAGAAGGGTGTTTCGAATATCCTCCTCAATGACTGCCAGCTCCCCGTCCAGCTTCTTGATTTCTTCCGACAGCTGCTTCATTTCAGCCATCAGGGCCGTGGTATCCTTTCCTTCCTTTTTCATAGTCGGAATGGCCTTGGAATCCACATTCTGCTTGTTTTTCATCTGCTCCACAGTGGACAGGATGCTGCGACGTTTTTCATCCAGCTCCGGAATCCTTTCGATGTTATAGGAACCCTGGCCTCTGGATTCGACGCTTTTTCGGATTCCCTCGTAATCCTCTCTTATTTTTCTGATATCTAACATACGATTCTCCTATCACAATAAATTCTTTTTGTAGTTGGTATATAATTTAGCCAGAATCGAAGCTTTTTCCTGCATTTCCACCTGCAGCTCCGAGGCCAGATCATAATTTTCTTCATCCAGTGCGGTAATGATGCGGGAGATCAGGCATTTATCCGCGATGGTGTTCTGACCCAGGTATACCCGCAGGTTCTGAATCTTCCCCCAGTTCATCATGTCAAAATCCGTACACTCTCCATCGTCATGGGCCCTTCGGCACTCCCGCACCAGATCCATGGTTTCCGGAATGATCCGGTTGTGGAGTTCCGTAGCCCACTGGGCCAGGGTCGCTTCTTTAAAGGAAGCCAGGGAAAGCTCGTTGATGACTCCGTGCTTCTTGAATATTTCCAGCTTCTCGGGGTACTTCTCAAAGGCCCGCAGGTTCTCCCAAACGGTTTTGGGCGGCTTTCCAAACAGCTGATCCCGTTCCTCCGGGGTAAACTCATCGAAAACGTCCCGTTCGCTTCGGTATTCCCGATTGGCTTCCAGATAGAAATCTTCCTGGCCATAGGCTTTGGAAAGAGATGCTTCCAGCTCCTGAGGAGTCTTTCCCCCTTCCAGGGCCGCCCGGATCCCGTCCAGCATGGCCATATAGCAAGCCGCCACTGTTAAGTAGGTATTGCTCTTGGGATTGGGAGAACGCATTTCAAACCGGGTGGACAGGGGATTGTTCACGTCCCTCACCAGTCCCACCAGCACCGTCCGGTTCCGGGAGGGCAGTTTGGCGCTGTGCCCCAGAGAAGTAACGATGCAGACCGGAGCTTCAAATCCTGGTTTCAGCCGGTTGATGGAATCGTTGGAGGAACTGATGAAGGGATTGACCACTTCGTAGTTTTTCAGGATGCCCATCAGAGCCCCGAAGCCGATGGGATTGAGGAAATCCACTTCCATATCCTTGGGAGCGAACAGGCTGATGGTCCTGCCATTTTTCAGTTTGGCTGCGATGCCCAAATGGGTGTGTTCTCCGCTTCCCGCCACCCCTTCGATGGGCTTGGCCATAAAACTGACGTCCAGGCCGTGGAGCCGGAATACGTCCCGAACCACATACCGGACGTGTTTTTCATTGTCGGCAGCCTGAAGGGCGGTGGAATACTTCCAGTCGATTTCCAACTGCTCCATTACGTGGTCGAACTGGCCGGAATTGCCCAGCTTGGCCTTGATTCCGCCCACTTCCTTGTGGCCCATTTCCATTTCCAGTCCGTACTGATCCAGCAGGAGCAGGGATTTTTCCAGGGCCGTCCGAACCGGACCCACCGTTCTCTTCCAGTACTGCTCTTTCAGGATCTGAGCAGTGGAAAGCTGCTCCCGGTCCGCCTTGTCATCGGGGGTCTTGACCCAAAATTCCAGCTCCGTGGCACAGGTCAGGACGATTTCCTCGATTTCGTCGGGTTCCTCTACATCCAGGTATTTCAGCACATAAGGATTCTCTTGAATCAGGTTTTTCACTTCCCGGCATACGGCGTTGACCGTGTCCCGCAAAATGACCCGGGAGCCCACCTCCTGGGTGTCGTTGTGAACCAGAAAGCAGGGGATCCGCAGGGTTCCCACCGGTATACCGCTTTCGGTGTCCATGTAGGACAGATTGTAATCCACGTACCAGTTTACATCCAGGTCAGGAATGATATCCACCTTGGCGTTGTTCAGGTCTGCGATCACCGGCAGCACTACGCTGGATCCGTCTGTCTGCACCCCGTGCTCCAGGATTTTTTCCAGATCATCCAGAAAATATTTCACCGGGATTTTTTCATCGGTGTCCTGGCCGCCAATGTCAATCCCCACCAGGGATACAAAGCGGACCTCCGGATGGTTTTCCAGGGCAGTCCGGATCTCTCCGATGGAGTGTTTGTTTTTCGGGATCGTAAACAGCATCTTATTAAATTTTGATTCCAGCATATGCTTCTCCTTACCTATTGTTTCTCGTTTTAATTTACTATGCGGCGGCCGTTTACACGGCCACCGCAATAGATTTCAGTACTATTTCATGCTTATTCCGTGAGGATCAGTTCATCCTCCGGCTCCGGAGTCGTCAGCAGGTTCAGGTAGTTCTGCATCTGCTTCATGTATTCTCCGTAAGCCGCCCAGTCTCCGTTTCGCTGGGCCAGCTGAGCATTGTCGAAGGCTTCTGCAATCAGCTGAATCAGCTGATCAGCGTCCATTCCGTCGGTACTTCCCCCATCGGGTACAGTGGGTTTTTCACCACCGGAGTCACCGGAACCGAAGAGGGAATCCAGCGCTCTGTCCAGAGTTTCTTCATAAGCGATCCGGTCCCCGTAAGCGACGATAACCCGCTTCACTTCCGGAATACTGGAATTAGTGGCCTCCAGGTAAACCGGTTCGACGTAGATGAAGGACTCTTCAATCGGAATAACGAACATATTCCCTCGGGTATAGCTGGATCCGGAGGAGTTCCACAAGGAGAACTCCTTGGAAATCTCCGGATTCTGGTCGATCTGGGCTTCGATCTGCATCGGGCCGTAGACCAGCTTGTCCTTCGGCAACTGATAGAGAACCAGCTCCGCGTAATGGGCTCCGTCGTTCCTGGCCACCAGCAGCGCCGTCATGTTTTTCTTGGATTTCGGCGTATAGGGGATGGAGTTGACGAATTCTGCCGAGTTTTCTCCAGGCAGCTTCATAATATAGTAGTTGGGAACCATGGTGGTTTCCGTGATTCCGTAGATTTCATTGGAGATATCCCAAAGGTCCTCGCCCTGATAGAATACCTTGACATCATCCATGTGGTAACGCTTGTAGACGTTGGCCTGGATGTTGAACAGGGCATTGGGGTATCGGATATGAGATTTGAGGCCTTCCGGCATTTCTTCAAAGTCTTTGAAGAGCACCGGATAGATCTTCTTCATGGTATTGGCAATCGGATCTTTATCATCTACCAGATAGTAATTTACATCCCCGTGGAAGGCATCGATGACGACCTTAACCGAATTGCGGATGTAGTTGACATTGGTCTGATCTGCATAAGGCTCTGAATAAGGATACCGGTTGCTCACGGTGTAAGCATCAATGATCCAGTAGAGCCGGCCTTCATCGGTGACTACATAGGGATCCGAATCATACTGGAGGTAAGGCATGATCTTTCTTACCCGTTCGTTGATGTTCCGGTTAATGACGATCTTAGAGTCCGGCTTGATGTTGGTGGAAACCAGAAGCTTCAGGCTCCGTTCCCGGATGGCGAACATGGCCCGGTTAACGAGACCCAGCTCGATGCCTGCATCCCCTTCATAGGTGGTGTAGGTGTTGCTTTCTCCATCGGGATAGTCAAACTCTTCTTCGTCGGTGTTGGTCAGGATGTAGTTGTTGGTCAGTTCACCAAAGTAGATTTCAGGTCGGGTGATGGCAATCTCATCCACGCTGGAAACCGGGGGGATGCTCTTGATCAGCATATCCGGCTGGCCACTGGCGGTAACCTTATCCACCCGGGACAGGGTGATGCCGTAACCATGGGTGTATTTCAGATGACGGTTCAGCCATTCTTCCCGGATCTTGGTTTCGTCAATTTCCCGGGCAGACAGGAAGGTCTGGGTGTATTCCCCGTTGATCATATACCGGTCTACGTCCACATCGTTGAAGGAATAGTAGAGACGGATACTCTGGGTCTGATTGTAGAACTTTTCTACCGGTTCAAAATCATTGATACGGATATTGGAAATGGTTTCCTGGTTGTTCAGGATGTCTTCCTTGGTCAGCTGATTGCTGGCAGCAAAGGGCCTGATCACCACATCATCCAGGCCATAGGCCATCTGAGTGAATGCAATGTTTCGTTCCAGGTACTTGCTTTCCTTGTTGATTTCATCCGGAGAAACGATCAGGTTCTGGACCATGATGGAAGCACCGGAACCAGCCAGGCCTACCAAAATCATGATGACGGGAACCGTCAGGATACTCTTGAATTTTTTTCTGGAAATCCCGATGGCAAAGGTGATGGCTGCCACCACAGAAAGGACCATCAGTGCCCGGTAAACCCAAAGGGTGATGTTCACATCCGTATAGCCGGCCCCGAAGAGGAGACCGGTCTGAGTATAGAGCAGGTCATACTGCTTCAGGAAGAAGTTGATGCCCAGCATGGCAAAGAATAGTACACCGATGACGATCAGCTGGTGAGAAGCAATGCTCATCAGACGCATGAAATTTTCATCATCGAACTGTTTTCTCCCTCGGGGTCTTGGTCTTTGCTGCTGTTGCTGCCCGCCTCCGAAGAACTTTCCAAAGATTTCTTCAAAGGGCCCAAAGGCACTGAAGTTTCCCGGTCCTGCCTGCTGGCCGCCGGTCCCGTCGTATCGGGTCTCATCCTCCTGGGGTTCTTCCACGGATTCAAAGATTTCCGGTTTTCTCATGGCCATCAGAATGGTGTAGTAAAGAACTGTCAATACACCAAAACCGATGAGGACGCCGATCATCATCTGATTCAGCTGGGATATGAAATCCAGCTTGAACACATAGAAGGATATATCCATCCCGTACATGGGATCGTCAATGCCGAAGCTGGTGGAGTTCATGAATCTCAGAATTTCAAACCAAAGCTGAGATACGATTACAAAGGTGAAGGCTCCGGAAAAAATCGCCGCCAGTCCCCAGGTAATCAGATTCAGATTTTTTTCGTTGGCCACGTCGGTGGATTCCACCTTCTTGTAATATCCCCTCTTAAGCACCTTCAGGTAAATGTAGGATGCCAGGGTGATTACCAGGAATGTGGGTATTCCGATTTTCAGCTGAGTAAATAATTTGGTGAAGAATACTGTCGTATATCCTAGTTCCTTGAACCACAGGAAATCCGTCAGGTATCCGATCAGGCTCACAAATAGTAACAGGATGAGCAGGATCGCTATGAGTATGCCTCGTATGCCTATTTTCCCCTTTTTCACTGTAACTCCTCCCTTATAAACGTGTAGTAACAACTTTATATGGCAGACCGGTCAAGGCCTTCATATCCTTTGAATCCGGCTTCCCGCCGGTTTAGTCCAACTTGCTCAGCAGATCGGCGATGTTCTGGATGGCTTCAATCGCTTCTTCCGGCAGCTCATCCCGCCCACCCTTTTGCTTTTTCAAGGATTCCAGATATACCAGCCGGCCATGGAATCCGGCCAGCAGGGTGTCCACGTAGGATTTTTCTCCGAAGGGCGGTTCAAATCCCGGTACATCCATGGTTTTCATGATGTTTCCCAACCGGCCGAAGCTTTTAAATTCACCGGTGCCATCCACAATGGATTCGATGGCATGGAGAGAAACCTCCTTTGGCACCTTCTTATCCAGAAAATGCCCCGTATTGATGATATAGCACTCCACATTCTTCTTTTCGAAGAGGGCTTTGAACTTGTAATAGTCGTTGATCAGCGGATAGGTACGGAAGGGATTGGCGTAGGGTTCGAAAACCAGGGCATTGATATCCACCCCGTACTGTAGTTTTTCTGCTGTGGAACGTTTGGTAGCCAGGCAGGCTCCCATGACGGAGGCCAGAACCGGATCGTCGATCTTGACTACCGGCGGCAGGGAATGGTCTTTCATCAGCCAGACGATGGCGTTGACCGGTTCCTCCATTTTGTCCACCCGGTTGGGTGCCCAGAGCTTGGATTTGATAGCCCGGCCATTGCCGTTCCGGATATCCTCAGTAACGATGACGACTTTGCCCTCCTCATCCAGCGTGGCCCCGCAGTTCATCAGAGAAATCAGAAATTTGTTTTCTTCGGCGGTGAGGGGGTAATCCTGGGTCTTATCAAAATAGGAGGGCTCCAGGGCTACGGCGGAACAGTCCTCTCCGGAAATGATATAAGCATCATCGTGGAGAATGGTCACATCGTACTTGCCGTCATGCTTGGCGTGGGTCAGGGTGGATTTGCCGGATCCGGAAAGTCCGAAGACTCCCATCACATAAGCGCTTCCGTCCCGGCGGACCATTTTTTTAAGACCTCCATGGCAGCTGGCATAACCATTCCGGTTGGCCAGTCCCCAGGCCAGGGTCAGGGTCCCTTTTTTAAATTCTCCGAAATATCGCATGCCCAGCAGGCAGGCGCAGTTGTGTTCCGGATCGAAATAGGCCAGTCCATCGGGATAATCGGGATGGACGAATTCGGGATCGGCCAGGATGTAGATGTCCGGTTCATTGCCCACCGGCCTTGAATTCCGGTACATGTCATTATAAGAATCGTTGAGGTACTGGAAATTCAGCAGCCAGTCGTACAACGTTTTTTCAAATCTCTCCGGCACCAGCAGATGGGCTTTGATGATAAAGTCCTCGTCCAGGCCGATATACGCTTCAGCGTGATACATTTTTTTAAATCTGGTATGATAAGCGGCTTCTCTTAAAACTTTCGCTATTTCACTCTCGACAACGCCCACTTCGCCCAGGATGACCCGGGCTCCTGCGAATCTTCCGACGGTTTCTCCGTCATTCAGCAGAAGAATCTTCGCTTCCGGCGGCAGACCGATCTGTTCCGGTTCGTACACCGGCAGATCCGTCTCAATGACGCCCGGTGCAGTTCTGGCCATTTCATAGGCCAGCTTCAGATCGTTTACTCTTTCCACATTGTTCCCGTAAAAAGCTGTCTCAATGGTGGTTCGGGACTGGGAAAAAGCATGGTTGCCTGAGGTAATCTCTTCCCTCTTAAAATAAGCCTTCGTTGACACAATATCACGCTCTCTTTCTTTTCTGGCAGGGGCTAGCTGCATGTTTTGGTTGAATTAATATGGAAAATAGTTGACTATTTTCATCCCGGTATCAGAGGGTGCCACCTGGTAGATCCATTGATAGGTCTTGGCAGCAGTCCGGTTGTTCTCGGTAATCTCGATTTCTTCCCGGACCCATACGTAGTATCCCTTTGTTCCCTTCCTCACCTCACCGATTTCCAGCAAGTTGAAGACCTCATTAATTTTCCCCGCTTTTGAAAAAGAAAGAGTATTCTGTTGTGCTTTGCTCCCCTGAGCAGTGTACTCTATCACTCCCTTGTCTCCGTTGTTGACATAATCGATCCAGGCGGAGTCATATGCCACAATGGTGTTGATGACCTCTTCGGTGCTCTCTGTCACCGGTAAGGACGTATTAATATCAGCAAGGCCATAGTTCTTCCCGGAAATATATTTGAGCTCCGGGTTTTCCTTAATAGCCTGGATATTCTTGTTAGTCGGATAAGGGTCCGGCTCTGCTGCCGGCTCCTCCGCTTTTGGTTCCTGAGCGATTGGCGGCTCAGGCTCCTGCTGTTCCTCTTCCTCCAGGACCGGATCCTCCGCTGCCGGGGGCTCCCCTTCCTTTGGTTCGAACCAGCTTTTCACCGTTTCCACGGCTGCTGCCATCTGCTTGTCTGCAGTCTGGACATAGGGATTATCCGGCAGGGCTGCTCTCAGTCCTAAAAAAGCCGCTTCGGCCAGCACCAGGAGCAGTAGGAGGATTAACAGAAACTTTCCGAAAGTGAACTTCTTCTTTTCCTTTTCTTCTTCCTCATCATCGATAAATATCTGAGCATATTTATCGTCCGGTGCAGCCGCGGCGGTCACCACCTCCGGCTCGGCTTTTGTATTTTGTATACCGGCATCCTGCAGGGATTCCCCAGAGGGTTCCTCCTGGGCTTCCGCCACTGGTGGAGGGGGTTCTTCCTGCCGGGCCTTTTCCTCCCGGGCCCGGGCCAGGGCCTCCTCCCGGAGCAGGTTCTGTCGGTTGATTTTTTCAATCTCTGCGTCCAGGCGCTGCTGCAATTCTTCTATATCCGGATCCCCGTCGGATTGGTACATTTCTTCTGAAGGAGGGTGGGTTCCTTCCGATACGGGTCCTTCTGCCGGGTCCGGCTTCCATTCCATGTCCAGGTCCGGAGTCTTGGTCTCCTTCCCTTCTTTGGGAAATCCGGTCACGTTCCAGACCAGGTCTTTCGGAGGTTCGGGAATAATCGGCGTCTCCCCCGTTTCCGGGTTGCCCGCCGGTTCACCGCATCGACTGCAGAATCGATCGGCTGGCCGTAATTTTTCACCACATTTTCTACAGAACATGCCTGTCTCCTTCGCGAATCTTTTTGTCCCAGATTATAGATTAATATATTATACACCAACCACCGGTCAATATCAAACAAAACTAATGGATTTTCGTCATTTTGGAATGGTTCCCGGACCAGGTTCCAGTCTGGAACAAATCTGCTTTTCACCCAATTTCCTTATTGACAATCCTGTTTCTTAGTGGTATTATTTTTTATGTGCCTGAGAGCACAACGCTATAAAACGCGCTTCGTTAGCTCAGTTGGTAGAGCACCTGACTCTTAATCAGGGTGTCCGCGGTTCGAGCCCGCGACGGAGTACCAAACAATAAAAAGTCCCGAACCATAAGGGTTCAGGGCTTTTTTCATTTTCTTCATAGCTGGCGTTTATTTTGAATCAGTTTTAAGTGATCACGCCCTGGGCTGAGCACCCTCCGTCTGTTACACAGCCGGAGCCGTTCCCCCCCATCCCGGGGGGGCCGCACCACTCAGCACCGGCGATTTTGAGAGTTCCTCTCAAAATTCCCCCCCCAGTTCCTTTATTGGTCTATCTCCTAAGCACATAATCTAAATGGGAATATGTAGACGATGCGATTATGATTTGATTTGCATGGTGAAGATATCTTCTAGTAGTTTTGATATCCTCATGGCCCAGCAATATCATCAGCTTATAAATATCTATCGAACCATTTCTTTTATACTCATCCAAACAATAGTTTGTTGCAAAGTTATGCCGGAGCTTATGTGCCGAAAATTCAAAAGGTAATTCTATGGAAATCTTCTGGATCAGGAGCCGAACCGCATTTCTTGAAAGGGGCTGCCCATCTTTTCCATAGAACAAATTCTTCCCAGATATATGATCTGGCCTTTCAGTAAGATATCGGTTATAGTAAAACCTTGTCATATAGCCCAGGGGAACAATCCTTTCTTTATTTCCTTTTCCATGAACCTTCAAAACGTTTGATTTAAAATTCAAATCCGAAGTTTTAATGCCTATAACCTCATTGAGCCTTAAACCAGAATCCAGCATCAGGGCAATTATCAACTTATTTCTTTCAGAAATCCATTGATGCTGATTTTCAATAGAATCAAATATCTGGCCTATTTCATCATCCGTATAGATATAGACTATCTTTTTCGGCATCCGGGGTTCTTTTAACTTGCTGACGATATCATCGATATGGTATTCATTTTGAAGGAACCGGAGGAATACCTTCAAATGCCGGATATATGTACTTATAGAAGCGATTGACAGGCCTTTTTCATACATGGCACTTATGTACTCCGCAATTATATCAAAATCCAGAGAATCAATTTCCATGTTTCCCATTTGATTAATGAACCTATCAATGAAAAGGTCATAGTTTTCAATCGATTTCCGGGAAAGTCCTTTGAGCCTGCATCTATTTAAAAAATGTTGCTTTGATTGAAATAGGTCCATTTTCGTCACCCACATAATTTAATTTGACAACCTCCCCCCTCGGCAATCCGGCCCAAATTTCCGGCTAAAGCCGGAACCGGAAACATGTGTTTCCTATTTGCCCCCCGCACCGGTTGCCGTGGGGGAGGTATTCACAATGATACTATGATTTGTTCTTTACTCATTCGACTACTTAAATTTAACGGTTTAGGTTGGCTTGTTATCACAAGCCAAGAGCCATCCGGTTGCGGACCCCTCCCCGCCTACGCGCAGCATTTAATATGCAGCTGTCCATTGTTGTGCCATTGCTTTAGCGATGCCAGGATATGTTTTACTCCTTAATTTTGATCTCTCAGGACTAGGCGGCATTCTCCATATTCTTTCATTTCTACCTTCAACAATTTCAGTAGGCTTTAAATTAGGCAAACCTTTTAACCATAGGCAAGTAGCTTTAGTTTCCCCATGACCAAATTGCCAAGGATGTATAATCTGATCAGGCTTTCGATAAATAGTACTCATAATTCCTATTGGATTTTCTATAGCAATACGTTCACAATTAGCATTAGCGATTGTCATAAAAAAATCTATGCCTTGCTTTTGTCTACCATCTTTACGCTTTTGTTCAAAATGCCTGGCACCGCTAACAGCCAAATGGGTACATGGTGGGAAAGCTATAATCATATCCCAATTTAAATCAAGAAGCTGGGAAACATCTTTTTGTAAATGCCATTCAGGATGGCCACCACTGCAAAGTTCAATATCACAACTATAAGCTTCATGACCCAATTTGCGCAGCTCAATAGTAACAGCTTGAGATTCTTCACACGCTACTAATATTTTCATAATCAAAACCTCCTAAATCATATACTTCGAAATGCGATTTGCTTCTTCCTGGGATATCCAATTGCAGGCCATAAATTCATTTTTAAAGCCTATATCGGTCAAATAGGATGTGGTACACCCTTCTGCCACAATTTCTGGCTTATTAAGGCCCTGGGATGCATAATACAAGTGGTTCCCTAAAACTATATTTAAGGAAGCCATGTCCTTCTTGATGTACTTAATCAGGTACCTTGACACCGCACCTTGATTCTTGATTTTCCCGAAGGAGTTGAAGCCGAATTTCTCGGTTATTCCTTCATGGTATCGATATGATCCGGAACAAAGTTTCAGAGGATGTATCTTTGGGTCGAACTTCATCAGCTTATCCCAGGAATATCCTTTTATTAATCCATGCATGTGCCATGCTCCATCCAAATGCAATTCCGGGATTAAGAGATATTTCAGTTTATCTCCCGCTCGTCTTTGGTTCCTAATATACCTAGTAAAATCTTTATGCCATTGTTTTAAATTGTAACGGTCATATTTCTTTGAATCCAATGTGAAGGTGCAGAAGTAATCCCATTCATTACATAAACCCAGAGCAAGAACATTTGATTTAGCCCGAATAATATTGTTTGCAAATTTATCACCAACCTTTTCTAGATCGTTTTCAAATTCCTTTTTTGTATGAAACTCATCGGATTTGAACCTTTTTAAATAAACTATCTTATATTCTTTGCCATACTTATAGATGGCACAATCATAATAATGTATATTCATCTGGTCTCTCCGTTCAACGATATTCGTTCGAAAGACGTGAGCGCTTTATGATACTCAGTCAAGTATAAGGGCCTAATGGCCTGCAAGACTTTCCGGGGGGAAGTGTCCCCCGGACCCCGCTTATAGGGGGATGCTTCGCCCCCCTCCTAAATTGTTTAGGATCCTAGACACACTTCGTGTGTCATAGGTCCTAACCAATTTACCCCCCAAGATTTCAGAGCGGTCCTCTGTAGGTCATCCGCTTATATGGAAATGTGTCCGCCGGGGGTTGCTGGGAAGCTGGCCTTGTTCCGCCTGCGCTCCGCTTGTCAGGCGGAACGAAGTCCATACTTCTTCTCAATATCAGCGATTATCTTTTTGTATATGGTGTTTTCCAGCTGTGCCGCCGACAGGCCCTTTACATTGGCTGGCTTTTCTTCTACGATATCGAATCGGTCTATCTGCTGCTTGGTATCATAGCGGGCATAATCGATGTTCCTTGCCACCAGCGTATAGACAAATTCGATATAATCCTTTTTCCGAAGAGCATCGAGGAAGCCCTTGCTGTCGTGATAGGCTTCATACTTATCAGCCCGAAAGAACGTGTACTTAAACCAACGATCCAGATGGAATACATTCTTGCAGTCTATGACATAATCACAGGATTCCCGAAGCTGGATGGACATTCTGGTATAAACAGGAGAAGTACAGAAAATTGCCAGCCCCTGCTTCCGACATTGGGTAATCTTCCAGAGAAGTTCCAAAGGAAAATCCTTAAATTTGGTAGAAGTGAAAGTGCTTTGAATCTCATCGAATAAGAGAATGGTATTCGGGGGGAGAGTAAGAATATCCTCCCAGGAATAGATCCGGCCATCCTGACCCTTCACATCAAAATTGCTGTATATCTTGATATTCATTTCAGGATGCTTATGTTTGAGGTTAAAAGCAAAATTGACTTCCCCTAAGCTCTTACCTTCTCCGTAGTAACCGGTAAATGCCCAGATACCAAAAAGCTTGAAATAGCTTTTACCATGAAACAAATCCCATAGGACCCACTTCAAAATGTTCAGCGGCCCGGTGTGGGTGCTATTCATAAAAGCAGCTTTGAATCTTCTTTTTAAGGGCCTTCTCCCCCCACTCTTTACGCACATTCTGAAAATCTTCATCGTCTGGATCAGGTTTATAATCAGTAAAACAGAGAAGGCCCCCAGGAGCATAAAGCCTACTAATTTAAAAACACCATAGATAATATCCATCTGCTACCCCCTAACTATTTTCACGAAATACATGATGATCCGGGAAATCAAAGACCAATTGTCTACCGCAAGGATTACGGTCAGACAAATTACAAAAACATTCAATGGCAGGAACCAGCGAACCCCCTCAATAATATCGATGAACAAAGCAATACCACTATCGAGAAGATTTAGAAATCCTTGGTCAGGATTGAAAGCCGGCAATAGGCCGAGCAAAAGGGCCAAGAAAGCAAGGCCAACAATCACAGCACCAGCAACGAAAACAGCTTGCATATCTTAACCCCCCTTTACTCAATCACCTTATCCGGAATTATCTTCCTGTAGATATAGTTGAAGGTCATTCCAACCATGGACAGGGAGAGTAAAGCACGAATAAGGTCTATCAGCGACATATTCCAAAATTCCACTTCCTGAAGCTTTGCAAAGTCAATCACGAGTGATTCTTTATTTGCCAGAGGTACAGAGAACCCACTTCCGATATTAGTAGTGGCAGCCATCAATTGATGGAGATTGATAGTTATTTCCGGAGGGGAACCATAGCCAGTCTGTAGATTTTTAAGCCTGCTGAAAGTCTGGTCAAAGGCTGACAATCCGGTTTTATCTAATAGATCGTCAAGCATGCCATCGAACATATCAGTAGGCAAAACAAAAGGAGTGGGAATAGTGAAAAATTCCGTCAATACAGCTTCTATAGTCAAGGCCAATTCACTCATAAAAGAATTAACCCATTCCATAATGGCCTGAAAGAAGGCAACCATTGAAGCCAACATCTCTAGAATCTTATTCCAGATATTAGATAAAACTTGACCGATGCTTCCAACGGAACCTAGTAACTCTAAAAACTTATTAAAAATATTGCCTAATATTGCACCAATGCCACCTAAAATTCCCTTAATAGCCCCAACATCACCTTGAATACTTCCTAAAGATTCCTGTACTTCGAAAGGCATATCTTCTGCGACTACACCCTGTACACCTTCATACAAAGCATCTTGTGAGGTTGGAAGAGTAATAGTTCCCATATCATTTATGGGAAGCCAGAAGGGAGGAGGTACAGTATTTTTAGGTTCAAATGTAGTATCGAGTGGAATAGCTGTTGATTGGACATTATACGATATAGTAAATGTCATAGATGGATCATTACGGCCAATATCTTTAGCCCACTGATATCCGTCAATCGAGGTGGCACCTAAGCTCCACCAGCCTGAATGAGGTGTATAAAATATCTTTAAATCTTTTACGGGTTGATATGTGGGATAAATGGAGCCCGGAATATTGTGCACACCACCATCTGGAAATGTTAATGTAGCACCACCCGGAAGGCCAGAAGGTATATCAAACAACAAATAACCTCCAGAAGCCTGAGCCTGTGTAATAGAAAAAGCTAAACTTACCTGTCCAGGTGGTAAAGTTAATTGATTGCTAACAATGGAGCCTTGTAACTGTGCAGTAAAATCATCAAAAATACCTTGAGATATTTTAATCGCCTGCTGTGAACCAACAGCAATCATGCCTGCAATTGCTGTCAATTTATCTCTAGTAGAAACTGAACAGCGGTCATAAACAAATTCACCAATAGCCGCCTGACCTTCTGGTGTAGTAGCCACAACACCCATGCCAGTTAGAATAGCACCAGCTACATACTTACCTGCAACAGCTACTACTGGATTCGCGTGAACCTGCTGGACATTCCAGGAGAAGATGGTAAATATCATCAGTAGGCATAAAAGCAAAGACATATATTTTCTTTGTCTATTTGACAAAAGCATGTTTTTAACCTCCCTTCTTTTCTTGTAATGAAAAAGGGATGGCATCCACCATCCCCCTGTGTGATATAATTCCGATTAGACAGCTTTGCTGGCTCTCTTCTGAATATATCCAACACCCTTCTTGATTCCGAATCCGATAGCCCAAAGAGTCAGACCAACCGGAACGACGATAGCAACGATAGCCAAAACCGTAGGAACCATGTCAGCGGCGAAGTCCGTAATCAGACTAGTGACCGAAGCATTAAGTAAGCTAGTACCTTCCATAATAAGAATCCTCCCTTCTTATAAAATTTATATTAAGCGCCTACATCGGCAGCTTCATATAATCCCTCAATATGGGCTTAATCATTAAGCGCCATAAGAAACGTGTAATCACGAAGGCCAGAACAATCCCGGATATGACTATCCCTGCTGCTATAAAATCATTCGTCTTGTTGATACCTTCTATAATCTGCTGGCCCTGTTCTACTGTTATGCCAGTCAATGACGTTTCCATCCCTAATCCCCCTGAACTAATCCCCTATGATTCAAAATCTTCTATGCTGTTCACATTCTGTACGAAATCTTCCAGCCTTTTCCTTGCCAACGTATAATCCGCGAGTGCCTGTCTGTAGATATAGCAATTTTGATTGACCTCAAACTGATGGCAGGCATTCAGATTCTTTTCTGCTTCCACCAAATCATGGCGGAGATCATCAAACTTACACATTAACTCACCTTGGAAATAGTTTCCACTCTGCCAAACTTGTTATATGAAACCTTGATTTCATTTCCCGGGGCCAGCTTGCGAACATCATCAATAAGTGATGCACTTATTTTCAGGACCTCGACAGCTTCGCCCTTTACATTCTTGTCCTCATCTGCCACATGCAAATGGCAGTACTCAATTAACTTACCAGTTGCCTGGTCATTGAAACTGCCAACCTTGATTCCCATAACTCTCATTTTGTACCTTCCTTTCTCCGGGCCTTTGCCCTGCTCCATTAATTTATTTAACTCTTTTAACACAGAGGTTAAAAACTTGACCCTTGGGAAGCTTGATAGTTAATTCCGGCATGGAATCATCAACTTCAACAGTGATACCTAGAAAAGAACCAGATTTCAAAAACTTCCCAATTAACTCTGCTAATTCAAATTCATTTATTGATACCAATTCCATTTTCATTTGATTTCCTCCGGGCCTTTGCCCTGTCGATAAATTAGTTACACATTTTAACTTAAAAGGGTATAATATTAGATTAAACAAAGTAATTTTAAATCGCTTGATTTAATCTACACTTACAAAATACACTCAATTTTTTATGTTGTCAAGCAAAAATTATATTATTTAAGGAGGAATTAAAAATGAACTACAATGAACGATTAAGACTAGTAAGGGAATTGGCAAACATGACGCAAAAAGAAATAGGAGATATTATAGGAATATCCCATGTTTCAGTAGGGAATCTAGAGAATAATAAGAACAAAATGACAGTAGATAAGCTAATAGAAATTTGCAGATATTTCGATATTTCTGCTGACTTTTTATTGTTCGGTGAAAATGATTCTGAAAACATGAAGAAGATCATGGAAAAGAGAATATAACTCTTAATCAGGGTGTCCGCGGTTCGAGCCCGCGACGGAGTACCAAACAATAAAAAGTCCCGAACCATAAGGGTTCAGGGCTTTTTTCATTTTCTTCATAGCTGGCGTTTATTTTGAATCAGTTTTAAGTGATCACGCCCTGGGCTGAGCACCCTCCGTCTGTTACACAGCCGGAGCCGTTCCCCCCCATCCCGGGGGGGCCGCACCACTCAGCACCGGCGATTTTGAGAGTTCCTCTCAAAATTCCCCCCCCAGTTCCTTTATTGGTCTATCTCCTAAGCACATAATCTAAATGGGAATATGTAGACGATGCGATTATGATTTGATTTGCATGGTGAAGATATCTTCTAGTAGTTTTGATATCCTCATGGCCCAGCAATATCATCAGCTTATAAATATCTATCGAACCATTTCTTTTATACTCATCCAAACAATAGTTTGTTGCAAAGTTATGCCGGAGCTTATGTGCCGAAAATTCAAAAGGTAATTCTATGGAAATCTTCTGGATCAGGAGCCGAACCGCATTTCTTGAAAGGGGCTGCCCATCTTTTCCATAGAACAAATTCTTCCCAGATATATGATCTGGCCTTTCAGTAAGATATCGGTTATAGTAAAACCTTGTCATATAGCCCAGGGGAACAATCCTTTCTTTATTTCCTTTTCCATGAACCTTCAAAACGTTTGATTTAAAATTCAAATCCGAAGTTTTAATGCCTATAACCTCATTGAGCCTTAAACCAGAATCCAGCATCAGGGCAATTATCAACTTATTTCTTTCAGAAATCCATTGATGCTGATTTTCAATAGAATCAAATATCTGGCCTATTTCATCATCCGTATAGATATAGACTATCTTTTTCGGCATCCGGGGTTCTTTTAACTTGCTGACGATATCATCGATATGGTATTCATTTTGAAGGAACCGGAGGAATACCTTCAAATGCCGGATATATGTACTTATAGAAGCGATTGACAGGCCTTTTTCATACATGGCACTTATGTACTCCGCAATTATATCAAAATCCAGAGAATCAATTTCCATGTTTCCCATTTGATTAATGAACCTATCAATGAAAAGGTCATAGTTTTCAATCGATTTCCGGGAAAGTCCTTTGAGCCTGCATCTATTTAAAAAATGTTGCTTTGATTGAAATAGGTCCATTTTCGTCACCCACATAATTTAATTTGACAACCTCCCCCCTCGGCAATCCGGCCCAAATTTCCGGCTAAAGCCGGAACCGGAAACATGTGTTTCCTATTTGCCCCCCGCACCGGTTGCCGTGGGGGAGGTATTCACAATGATACTATGATTTGTTCTTTACTCATTCGACTACTTAAATTTAACGGTTTAGGTTGGCTTGTTATCACAAGCCAAGAGCCATCCGGTTGCGGACCCCTCCCCGCCTACGCGCAGCATTTAATATGCAGCTGTCCATTGTTGTGCCATTGCTTTAGCGATGCCAGGATATGTTTTACTCCTTAATTTTGATCTCTCAGGACTAGGCGGCATTCTCCATATTCTTTCATTTCTACCTTCAACAATTTCAGTAGGCTTTAAATTAGGCAAACCTTTTAACCATAGGCAAGTAGCTTTAGTTTCCCCATGACCAAATTGCCAAGGATGTATAATCTGATCAGGCTTTCGATAAATAGTACTCATAATTCCTATTGGATTTTCTATAGCAATACGTTCACAATTAGCATTAGCGATTGTCATAAAAAAATCTATGCCTTGCTTTTGTCTACCATCTTTACGCTTTTGTTCAAAATGCCTGGCACCGCTAACAGCCAAATGGGTACATGGTGGGAAAGCTATAATCATATCCCAATTTAAATCAAGAAGCTGGGAAACATCTTTTTGTAAATGCCATTCAGGATGGCCACCACTGCAAAGTTCAATATCACAACTATAAGCTTCATGACCCAATTTGCGCAGCTCAATAGTAACAGCTTGAGATTCTTCACACGCTACTAATATTTTCATAATCAAAACCTCCTAAATCATATACTTCGAAATGCGATTTGCTTCTTCCTGGGATATCCAATTGCAGGCCATAAATTCATTTTTAAAGCCTATATCGGTCAAATAGGATGTGGTACACCCTTCTGCCACAATTTCTGGCTTATTAAGGCCCTGGGATGCATAATACAAGTGGTTCCCTAAAACTATATTTAAGGAAGCCATGTCCTTCTTGATGTACTTAATCAGGTACCTTGACACCGCACCTTGATTCTTGATTTTCCCGAAGGAGTTGAAGCCGAATTTCTCGGTTATTCCTTCATGGTATCGATATGATCCGGAACAAAGTTTCAGAGGATGTATCTTTGGGTCGAACTTCATCAGCTTATCCCAGGAATATCCTTTTATTAATCCATGCATGTGCCATGCTCCATCCAAATGCAATTCCGGGATTAAGAGATATTTCAGTTTATCTCCCGCTCGTCTTTGGTTCCTAATATACCTAGTAAAATCTTTATGCCATTGTTTTAAATTGTAACGGTCATATTTCTTTGAATCCAATGTGAAGGTGCAGAAGTAATCCCATTCATTACATAAACCCAGAGCAAGAACATTTGATTTAGCCCGAATAATATTGTTTGCAAATTTATCACCAACCTTTTCTAGATCGTTTTCAAATTCCTTTTTTGTATGAAACTCATCGGATTTGAACCTTTTTAAATAAACTATCTTATATTCTTTGCCATACTTATAGATGGCACAATCATAATAATGTATATTCATCTGGTCTCTCCGTTCAACGATATTCGTTCGAAAGACGTGAGCGCTTTATGATACTCAGTCAAGTATAAGGGCCTAATGGCCTGCAAGACTTTCCGGGGGGAAGTGTCCCCCGGACCCCGCTTATAGGGGGATGCTTCGCCCCCCTCCTAAATTGTTTAGGATCCTAGACACACTTCGTGTGTCATAGGTCCTAACCAATTTACCCCCCAAGATTTCAGAGCGGTCCTCTGTAGGTCATCCGCTTATATGGAAATGTGTCCGCCGGGGGTTGCTGGGAAGCTGGCCTTGTTCCGCCTGCGCTCCGCTTGTCAGGCGGAACGAAGTCCATACTTCTTCTCAATATCAGCGATTATCTTTTTGTATATGGTGTTTTCCAGCTGTGCCGCCGACAGGCCCTTTACATTGGCTGGCTTTTCTTCTACGATATCGAATCGGTCTATCTGCTGCTTGGTATCATAGCGGGCATAATCGATGTTCCTTGCCACCAGCGTATAGACAAATTCGATATAATCCTTTTTCCGAAGAGCATCGAGGAAGCCCTTGCTGTCGTGATAGGCTTCATACTTATCAGCCCGAAAGAACGTGTACTTAAACCAACGATCCAGATGGAATACATTCTTGCAGTCTATGACATAATCACAGGATTCCCGAAGCTGGATGGACATTCTGGTATAAACAGGAGAAGTACAGAAAATTGCCAGCCCCTGCTTCCGACATTGGGTAATCTTCCAGAGAAGTTCCAAAGGAAAATCCTTAAATTTGGTAGAAGTGAAAGTGCTTTGAATCTCATCGAATAAGAGAATGGTATTCGGGGGGAGAGTAAGAATATCCTCCCAGGAATAGATCCGGCCATCCTGACCCTTCACATCAAAATTGCTGTATATCTTGATATTCATTTCAGGATGCTTATGTTTGAGGTTAAAAGCAAAATTGACTTCCCCTAAGCTCTTACCTTCTCCGTAGTAACCGGTAAATGCCCAGATACCAAAAAGCTTGAAATAGCTTTTACCATGAAACAAATCCCATAGGACCCACTTCAAAATGTTCAGCGGCCCGGTGTGGGTGCTATTCATAAAAGCAGCTTTGAATCTTCTTTTTAAGGGCCTTCTCCCCCCACTCTTTACGCACATTCTGAAAATCTTCATCGTCTGGATCAGGTTTATAATCAGTAAAACAGAGAAGGCCCCCAGGAGCATAAAGCCTACTAATTTAAAAACACCATAGATAATATCCATCTGCTACCCCCTAACTATTTTCACGAAATACATGATGATCCGGGAAATCAAAGACCAATTGTCTACCGCAAGGATTACGGTCAGACAAATTACAAAAACATTCAATGGCAGGAACCAGCGAACCCCCTCAATAATATCGATGAACAAAGCAATACCACTATCGAGAAGATTTAGAAATCCTTGGTCAGGATTGAAAGCCGGCAATAGGCCGAGCAAAAGGGCCAAGAAAGCAAGGCCAACAATCACAGCACCAGCAACGAAAACAGCTTGCATATCTTAACCCCCCTTTACTCAATCACCTTATCCGGAATTATCTTCCTGTAGATATAGTTGAAGGTCATTCCAACCATGGACAGGGAGAGTAAAGCACGAATAAGGTCTATCAGCGACATATTCCAAAATTCCACTTCCTGAAGCTTTGCAAAGTCAATCACGAGTGATTCTTTATTTGCCAGAGGTACAGAGAACCCACTTCCGATATTAGTAGTGGCAGCCATCAATTGATGGAGATTGATAGTTATTTCCGGAGGGGAACCATAGCCAGTCTGTAGATTTTTAAGCCTGCTGAAAGTCTGGTCAAAGGCTGACAATCCGGTTTTATCTAATAGATCGTCAAGCATGCCATCGAACATATCAGTAGGCAAAACAAAAGGAGTGGGAATAGTGAAAAATTCCGTCAATACAGCTTCTATAGTCAAGGCCAATTCACTCATAAAAGAATTAACCCATTCCATAATGGCCTGAAAGAAGGCAACCATTGAAGCCAACATCTCTAGAATCTTATTCCAGATATTAGATAAAACTTGACCGATGCTTCCAACGGAACCTAGTAACTCTAAAAACTTATTAAAAATATTGCCTAATATTGCACCAATGCCACCTAAAATTCCCTTAATAGCCCCAACATCACCTTGAATACTTCCTAAAGATTCCTGTACTTCGAAAGGCATATCTTCTGCGACTACACCCTGTACACCTTCATACAAAGCATCTTGTGAGGTTGGAAGAGTAATAGTTCCCATATCATTTATGGGAAGCCAGAAGGGAGGAGGTACAGTATTTTTAGGTTCAAATGTAGTATCGAGTGGAATAGCTGTTGATTGGACATTATACGATATAGTAAATGTCATAGATGGATCATTACGGCCAATATCTTTAGCCCACTGATATCCGTCAATCGAGGTGGCACCTAAGCTCCACCAGCCTGAATGAGGTGTATAAAATATCTTTAAATCTTTTACGGGTTGATATGTGGGATAAATGGAGCCCGGAATATTGTGCACACCACCATCTGGAAATGTTAATGTAGCACCACCCGGAAGGCCAGAAGGTATATCAAACAACAAATAACCTCCAGAAGCCTGAGCCTGTGTAATAGAAAAAGCTAAACTTACCTGTCCAGGTGGTAAAGTTAATTGATTGCTAACAATGGAGCCTTGTAACTGTGCAGTAAAATCATCAAAAATACCTTGAGATATTTTAATCGCCTGCTGTGAACCAACAGCAATCATGCCTGCAATTGCTGTCAATTTATCTCTAGTAGAAACTGAACAGCGGTCATAAACAAATTCACCAATAGCCGCCTGACCTTCTGGTGTAGTAGCCACAACACCCATGCCAGTTAGAATAGCACCAGCTACATACTTACCTGCAACAGCTACTACTGGATTCGCGTGAACCTGCTGGACATTCCAGGAGAAGATGGTAAATATCATCAGTAGGCATAAAAGCAAAGACATATATTTTCTTTGTCTATTTGACAAAAGCATGTTTTTAACCTCCCTTCTTTTCTTGTAATGAAAAAGGGATGGCATCCACCATCCCCCTGTGTGATATAATTCCGATTAGACAGCTTTGCTGGCTCTCTTCTGAATATATCCAACACCCTTCTTGATTCCGAATCCGATAGCCCAAAGAGTCAGACCAACCGGAACGACGATAGCAACGATAGCCAAAACCGTAGGAACCATGTCAGCGGCGAAGTCCGTAATCAGACTAGTGACCGAAGCATTAAGTAAGCTAGTACCTTCCATAATAAGAATCCTCCCTTCTTATAAAATTTATATTAAGCGCCTACATCGGCAGCTTCATATAATCCCTCAATATGGGCTTAATCATTAAGCGCCATAAGAAACGTGTAATCACGAAGGCCAGAACAATCCCGGATATGACTATCCCTGCTGCTATAAAATCATTCGTCTTGTTGATACCTTCTATAATCTGCTGGCCCTGTTCTACTGTTATGCCAGTCAATGACGTTTCCATCCCTAATCCCCCTGAACTAATCCCCTATGATTCAAAATCTTCTATGCTGTTCACATTCTGTACGAAATCTTCCAGCCTTTTCCTTGCCAACGTATAATCCGCGAGTGCCTGTCTGTAGATATAGCAATTTTGATTGACCTCAAACTGATGGCAGGCATTCAGATTCTTTTCTGCTTCCACCAAATCATGGCGGAGATCATCAAACTTACACATTAACTCACCTTGGAAATAGTTTCCACTCTGCCAAACTTGTTATATGAAACCTTGATTTCATTTCCCGGGGCCAGCTTGCGAACATCATCAATAAGTGATGCACTTATTTTCAGGACCTCGACAGCTTCGCCCTTTACATTCTTGTCCTCATCTGCCACATGCAAATGGCAGTACTCAATTAACTTACCAGTTGCCTGGTCATTGAAACTGCCAACCTTGATTCCCATAACTCTCATTTTGTACCTTCCTTTCTCCGGGCCTTTGCCCTGCTCCATTAATTTATTTAACTCTTTTAACACAGAGGTTAAAAACTTGACCCTTGGGAAGCTTGATAGTTAATTCCGGCATGGAATCATCAACTTCAACAGTGATACCTAGAAAAGAACCAGATTTCAAAAACTTCCCAATTAACTCTGCTAATTCAAATTCATTTATTGATACCAATTCCATTTTCATTTGATTTCCTCCGGGCCTTTGCCCTGTCGATAAATTAGTTACACATTTTAACTTAAAAGGGTATAATATTAGATTAAACAAAGTAATTTTAAATCGCTTGATTTAATCTACACTTACAAAATACACTCAATTTTTTATGTTGTCAAGCAAAAATTATATTATTTAAGGAGGAATTAAAAATGAACTACAATGAACGATTAAGACTAGTAAGGGAATTGGCAAACATGACGCAAAAAGAAATAGGAGATATTATAGGAATATCCCATGTTTCAGTAGGGAATCTAGAGAATAATAAGAACAAAATGACAGTAGATAAGCTAATAGAAATTTGCAGATATTTCGATATTTCTGCTGACTTTTTATTGTTCGGTGAAAATGATTCTGAAAACATGAAGAAGATCATGGAAAAGAGAATATAACTCTTAATCAGGGTGTCCGCGGTTCGAGCCCGCGACGGAGTACCAAGAAAAAAAGACCTGAATTCGAATGAGTTCAGGTCTTTTTGTTTTCAGCATCTCAACCCCGCTCTCCCAGCGCCCAGGCGAACACATCCCCCATGGCCTTCTGCCGGCAATCAGGACAAAGCATTCTATCGGAACCATTAGCAACCATGTAATGTTCCTGGGTCCCTAGGATGGCTCCACAGATTTCACATCGGGCCCACTGAAATTTTTTATTCCAGATGGTACGGCCATCTTCTGTATCCTCTACGGTGATGCAGTGGGTGGGGCAGAATCCAGCACAGCTGGCGCAGCCAATGCAGCTCATGGCGGCCCCGCCGTAGGGAGTGTTGACCGTCTTCGTCACACCCCGGCTGACGGTGGATATGGCCGCGGATCCCAGCTTCTTGCAGGCTTCCACGCAGAGGCCGCACAGGATGCACTGGCCTTCCTTGACAGGAAGCCGCGAATCCGGATCAACTCCATATCGCTTCATCAAATCCAATAGGACCGGATTGTCCGGTGCCTCTGTGTAAAGAAGCTTCAGCATCGTCCTTCTGGTCCGGGCCAAGTCTTCGGTTTCCGTCACTACCGTCAGCCCTTCCTTGACTTTATAGGCACAGGCAGCTACCATGCGGCTTCTGCCTCCTTCCTCCACTTCCACCATGCACAGCCGACAGGAATGGGTGGGTTCAGTGGCATCCTGATAGCAAAGGCTGGGGATCCAGATTCCCTCCCGCCTGGCTGCCTGCAGAATCGTGTCTTCCGGCCGGGCCGAAATTTCCCTGCCGTCGATCCGTATCTTCATCATGGTCCACCTCCTATCGGGTCATTACAGCACCAAAGGGGCACTTCACCTTGCAGTTTCCGCACTTAATGCAAATCTCCCTATCGATCACATAGGGCTTCTTTGGTTCTCCGGATATGGCTGTAACCGGGCAGAACTTAGCGCAAATCCCGCATCCCCTGCATTCCTCCGGCTGGATGCTGTACTGAATCAGGCTGCTGCAGACACCGGCAGGACATTTTTTATCCCGGATATGGGCTTCATATTCCTCGCAAAAGTACTTCAGGGTGGACATTACCGGGTTGACCGCCGTACGTCCCAGTTCGCACAGAGAAGCGGTGGTGGCAGTAAAAGCCAGGTCCTCCAGCGTTTCCAGATCTTCCATTTCACCCTTTCCCTCGCAGATTCGGGTCAGGATGTCCAGCATACAGCGCAGCCCTTCCCGGCAGGGGGTACACTTACCACAGGACTCCTCCGACAGGAAGTTGACGTAATACCTTGCCAGTTCAACCATGCAGGTGGTTTCATCCATTACGATGATTCCACCACTGCCCATCATGGATCCCTTCGCCTTCAGTGTATCGAAATCGATGGGAATATCCAGCAGAGATTCCGGGATACATCCGCCGGAAGGCCCTCCGGTTTGAACAGCCTTAAAACGCCTCCCTCCCGGGATTCCGCCACCGATGTGGAAAACCAGCTCCCGAAGGGTGATTCCCATTGGGACCTCCACCAAACCGGTCCGATTGACTTTACCGACAAGGGAAAAAACTTTGGTTTCCCTGCTTCCTTCTGTTCCGATTCTGGCGAATTCTTCTCCCCCATGGGACAGAATATAGGGGATATTTGCCAGGGTCTCCACATTGTTCAAGACTGTAGGCTGGTCAAAAAGCCCCTTCTCCACCGAACGGATATACTTTACCCGAGGTTCTCCTACCCGGCCTTCAATGGAGGCCATGAGAGCAGAGGATTCCCCGCAGACAAAAGCACCGCCGCCCCGAACGATCTCGCAGTTGAAGTCAAAGCCGCTGCCGGTAATATCCTTTCCCAGGAATCCGTGCTTCCGGGCTTCTTCTATTGCTTGCTGCATATGGGAAAGCGCCAGGCCGTATTCATCCCGAATATAAAGGTACCCCTGACTGGCCCCTATGGCGTAAGCACCTATTACCAGTCCCTCCAGAACGCTGTGAGGGTCTCCTTCCATGATGCTCCGGTCCATGAAGGCACCCGGATCTCCCTCATCTCCGTTGCAGAGCATGTATTTAATCTCCGATTTCACCTCTCGGCAGGACCGCCATTTTCGGCCGGTTGGGAAGCCACCGCCGCCCCGTCCCCGAAGACCGCTGATTTCAACCTGGCCAATTACCTCCTCTGGATTCATAGACAAGGCCTTTTTCAGGCCGGCATATCCCCCTGCCTCCAAATATTCCAAAATGTTCCCCGGATCGATCAATCCGGTATGGCGGAGAGCAATTTTATGCTGGGGGGCATAGAAGGGATTTTCTTCCCTGGACCGGACCCTTTTCCCTTGATCATCCTTGTAAAGGAGTCGTTCGACCGGATGACCCTCAAGATGTTCTAGAATTTCGGTTGCGTCCTTCGGCTCCACCCGATAATAGGTGATGTGGTCCGGCAGGATCGTGACGATTGGCCCGTTTTCGCAAAATCCATTACAGCCAACCTTTTTAACAAGAGGAGTGACCCGAACCTGGCAATTGCCCACCAGCAACTCCCCAAAACGGTCCACCAATTTCTGAGACCCTTTAGCCAGACAGCCGGTGCCGCAACAGACCAATATTTCCCTATTCATGGTCAGCTCCCTCCTTTCCGGCTTGATTGATAATGGCAGTGGCCTGACCGATCTGAACATTGCCGTGGTAGGTTTCGCCGCAGATCAGAACCGGTGCCATGGCGCAGGATCCCACGCAGTTGACTACTTCAATGGAAAAAAGGCCGTCGGGAGTGGTTTCTCCTTCCCGGATATTCAAAGCCCGTTTACATTCCTCCAGCACAGCACCGCTGCCCCGGATATGGCAAGCCGTTCCGTCACAGACCTTGATGACGATTTTGCCTTTTTTCTCCAAACTCAGGGCTTTGTAGAAAGTCGCGATGGAGAACAGTTCCGAGACGGGAATGAGCAGATGGTAGGATATGGCCATCAGATTGTCAGCAGAAATAAATCCCCATTCCTTTTGTACCTGTTGCAGGATTGCCAGAGAGTGCCTTCTGTCCTTTGGAAAGCCTGCCAGTATTTCCTTGATATCTCTCCCTTTTCGTTCTTCCAATTCCATCCCTTCTTTCTCTGTCTGCCACCTATTTTTCCTCTGTATGTTTCTTTCATCCCCCTGCTACCCGAGGGAAGAGAGACACGACATCATCCTTTTGGACCAGGGTCTCTACTCCATCTAAAAAGTCAATGTTGCGCCCGTTCAGGAGAAAAATCACGTCCGGATGAATATTCCCTTCCGGGGTCAACAACTGGTTCCCAAGACTCTGTCCATGGTTTTCGGCCAGCTTTTTCAGGAGTTCAAGGGCAGAACGAGGCTCAAGGAGGAGTTTCTCCTCCTTGCAGCCTGCATCATTTCTGTAAAAAGCAAAGTACCGAATAAGCATTTTACAATCCTAATTCTGCCAGCTTTTCTGTGGTGGGCACGCTGGCGGCATCCCATCCCCGGAGTTGATAATATTCTTCCAGCATATCCTCCAGGCGGCAAACGCTGCCCTTGGCCGGTCCTTCCGGCAAGGGTTCCTTCAGCAGTCTGGGCGGCAGCGTGTCATCGCCCCTGGTAAATCCCTGGCTGAGGTTATAGAGTTTTTCCATGTTCCAAATCCGGTCTCCGGCTGCCAGAACTTCTTCATCGGTCATATCCCAACCGGTAGCGGTGCGAAGCATGGCCGCAATTTCCGGCAGGCCGATTCCGAAAGTCGTAAAGAGGCAGATCCCCACCGAATCAACGACAGCCGTCAGATCCTGGAAGATTTTCAGCATTCCTGCTTTCCCTTCAGTTACCAGCGGATCCAACTTAACTGGAATACCTAAAATTTCCGGAGAGGTCAGATACCCTCGGACATGGCATCCACCCCGGTTGGAGGTGGCATATTCCAGCCCCATTCCCTGGAGACTTCGTCCGTCGTAGGCTGGCATTTCCTGTTTCTTGACCGACATGGAAAGCTCCGGTGCTCCATAACTTTCTGCTAATCGGTAGGATCCCTCGGCC
Source organism: Anaerovoracaceae bacterium (assembly GCA_047637815.1). GTDB lineage: Bacteria > Bacillota > Clostridia > Peptostreptococcales > Anaerovoracaceae > UBA5559. The sequence goes on along the minus strand of JBLJBD010000022.1, from coordinate 4,339 downwards.
AATTTGTCGCCAAATCCTTCCCGAAGGGCGGTCTTGGTGGCAAACTCCACGATGGAATCGGCATTTCCGAAGGCCAGATTTCCGCCCATTTCTTCTTTGGTCAGGATTCCCTTGTCAAACATTTCCATGGCACAGGCAAAGGTGGATCCCAGGGTGATGGGGTCCATGCCATATTCGTTGCACAGGAAATTGACCCGGCATACGGCAGCCAGATCGTGGATGCCACAGGAGGATCCCAGGGCCCAGGCTGCTTCGTATTCGGGGCCTTCTCCCGCTGATTTATAGGGCCCGTCCTTGATTTTAGTGACCCGGCCGCAAGCCATGGTGCAGCCGAAGCAGCCCTTGTTCCGGACCAGATACTTTTCAACCAGGGTTTCTCCGGAAATAGCATCAGCCTCTGGGTCAACGGCCCCATCTCTCCAGTTGTTCTTTGGAAGACCACCAGAAGCATTGATGATATTGACCAGGATTTCCGTTCCATAAGCTCCTAATCCGGCCCCAGTGACCGGATTTTCCTTCAGTTTTCTTCGGGCATCGGTGCAGGCCTCTAAAAATCCTTTGGGATCTGCCACCCGGATGCTACCCATTCCCCGGGCCACTACAGCCTTCAGGTTCTTGGAACCCATTACTGCTCCCAGTCCTCCCCGGCCTGCTGCCCGATTCTTTTCATTCATGATTCCAGCATACAGGACCCGGTTTTCTCCCGCCTGACCGATGCAGCAAACCTTGGCATCCGGATCAGTGGCTTCAATCAGCTGGTCGGTGGTTTCAAAGACCGATTTCCCCCAGAGTCCTTCCGCCGAACGGATCTCTGCCTTCCCATCCTTGACGTACAAATAGACGGGGGCTTCAGATTTTCCTTCGAAGATGATGCCGTCATAACCGGCATATTTCAGCTCCGGTCCAAACTCCCCTCCGGAATTGGCACACCCGATGGTGCCGGTCAAGGGTGCTTTGGTTACCCACATCAGTCGACCCCCGCTGGTTGCCAGTGTGCCGGTCAGGGGGCCGGTCATCAGAATAAGCTTGTTTTCCGGGTCAAAGGCATCCGTCTTACTATCCACTTCATTCATATAAATCCTGGTTCCCAGGCCTCTTCCGCCCAGGTATTTCCGAACAATGGACTCACTGAGGTATTCCTCCTCTACGGTTCCCTTCGTCAGATTTACCCGCAAAATCTTCCCGATTAATCCGTACATGTTCTACGCCTCCTCCCCGAATACTTCTTTGAATCGTTCCGCCAGGTCCTTCCGCTTGACCAGAGAGGAAGGATTGGCTTCCTTGTATTCAATGGCTCCGGTGGGGCAGAACTTGGCGCATTGCGGGTCTCCTCCGCAAAGGTCACATTTGAATACGGCCTTTCCGTCAAAGGCCATATTGCCCAGGGGACAGGCGGAAATGCACATCTTGCATCCAATGCACTTTTTGTAGTCGATGATTTTCGTTTTCTGATCATCCTCGTAGATGGCCTGTACCGGGCACACCCGCATACAGGGAGCGTCTTCGCACTGGGTGCACATAATGGGAACACTGATCATGGCTTTGTCATAGGCGATTACCGAAACCGCTGACAGCTGAGGGCTGAAAGCTTCTGCCCGGGTAAAAGAGCAGATCAGTTCACAGGTTCGGCAGCTTACACACTTGTCGGGCTTGAGTACCATTGTTTTGCTCATGGCATGGTCGGTTTTAACCAACCTTCACCTCCTTTAATTCATCAATTCGGCACAGAAATATCCTCTTTATCTACATTATTCCGCAAAGTTCATGCCAAATAAAAAACCCCTGAAATATCAGGGGTTCAACATTCGTACCCTTGGCCGCTTCCGGCCAACCGTATCAGATTGAGGCATAATTGGTGCAAATTAGTGTATCATTTCGGGACGCCGTTCTATTTTGGGGCAGTCGATGCCATATTGCTCAAGTTTTCTGTACAGAGTGCTCCGTCCAATTCCCAGAATTCTGGCACATTGGGTGATATTTCCTTCATAAAGCCGGAGCGCTTCCAGGATATGGTTGCGCTCAAGGGATTCCAGGTCCAGGAATTCCATCGGCGGTTCGCTTTGAAAAGCCGGCAAATCCAGCCCGAATCCCATGGAATCCAGATCCCTTGGAATCCGATTCGGCACTAAACCGGTGTTGACCATCAACTCGATAAAGTTTTCCAGTTCCCGGACATTTCCCGGCCAATCATAGGCTAGCATGTCCTTCAGTTCCTGACTGCCGATTTCCACAGGTTTTTTGTTCAGTTTTCGGGAAATCCGATCCATAAAGAAGGATGATAGCAACGGAATGTCCGTTTTTCTATGCCGTAAAGGCATCAGATTTACCGGCAAAACGTTGAGCCGGTAGTAAAGGTCCTTACGGAAGTTCCCTTTCTGGATTTCTTCTTTCAGATTTTTATTTGTGGCTGCGATTACCCGGACATTGACTACGATTTCCTGGTTGCTGCCCACACGGCGAATGACGCCCTCCTCGAGTACCCGAAGAAGTCCAATCTGCATATCCAGAGGCATTTCTCCGATTTCGTCCAGAAAAATAGTCCCCCCCTCTGCAATTTGAAACTTGCCCATTTGGCCATGGGTCTTCGACCCTGTGAAGGCACCGCCCTCATAACCAAAGAGCTCCGACTCGATCAGATTCCGGGGGATGGCTCCGCAATTCAAAGCCACGAAGGGTTCCTCATGACGGTCGCTGTAATTATGGATGGCCTGGGCAAACAGCTCCTTGCCCGTTCCGCTCTCTCCGGTGATCAGCACATTGGACCGGCTGTCAGCAATTTTTTTGGCATATTGGATAATCCTCCGAAATTCCGGGTCTTCTCCAATAATCTTGTCAAAGGTATAAATGGCTTTGTGACCCATAATTTTATTGGCAAGTCTCCGGACCTGCTTAACGTCCCGGAAAACCAAAACCATGTGTATCAGGTTATGCTGACGATCCAGTACCGGATAAACGCTGACATTCAGCTGAAGCTTGTTCTTTCGGGAGTGGACAAAGACGTTTTCGTCAGTGAAATCCTGACCGAGCAGGATTTTCGTCTTGATCTTATCCCAGTCCTCCACCATGTCCCAGATTTTATGGCCAATCAGCTCCTCCGGCGCATATCCAAAGAGATCCGCCACATTACGGTTGGCTTTGATGATCTTTCCGGCCAGGTCTGTGGTCAGGATCCCGGAATCAATGGAATCCATAATGGTTTCCGTGAAATTGTTGGCGTTTTCAAGCTTTTGGGCATATTCCCGAATGTCCATCATGTTTTCGATGGCGTTAGCTGCTGCCACTACCATGCCCAGGGTGTGGAGGTTCACACTCTGGCTATATCCGGTCAGGTCGATGGTACCGATAATCTGACCTTTCAGGTCCCGGATGGGAGAGGCCGAGCAGGTCCACCGATGATAAGCATCAATAAAATGTTCCTTGCCGGACACCTGAAGAGGCCGAGCCTCTTCCAGGGCAGTTCCCATGGCGTTGGTACCGATGTTCCGTTCATCCATAAAGGCTCCCGGCTGCATCTTATAGGAAAGGGCCTCGTTCAGGATGGTTTCGTCTCCGATGATGCTCAGAATGCATCCCTCTTCGTCGGTAAGCAAGGAAAAGAAATCCGATCCTTTGACAAAGTCATACAGTTGCTTCAAATATGGTTCTGCGGTGCTGATCAGATTCCGCTTCTCCTCCATCCGTTTTTCCAACCCGGTCCCATCCAGGATCCGGCTGCTGTAGACCCGGGTTCGTTCCACCCCATAGCCCTCGCAGCGCTGATGAGACCGAATGATAAAATCCTTTTTTTGTTCCATGGTTCTACCCTCTTCTGGTGCGGTAGTTTATCTGATATTAGTTTATCACAACCGGTGGCTAATGGTGACATTTTTTTAGGGAATAGGATATAATGTCTTAAAGGATTATTCCAAGAAGTCTATAGCCACTTCAGACTGCCGAGGACAGGAGGTACCCATGAGTTACAAAATCGGGGATGTTTCTAAATTGCTGGATATGTCGCCGGAAGCGATCCGCTTCTATGAATCCGAAAACATCATCAAACCATCCAGAACAGAAGAGAGTCGTTATCGGGTTTATGAGACTTGGGATATCTTTTATTTGTTGGAAAGTCTTAAATTCCGAAGCTATGACTTTTCAATCAAAGATATTGCGAAAATTCTCTATGCGGAGGACCTGGATTTTTTTCTGAATAAGTTGGATAAAAAAAAGAAAAAAAGAGTCGCATACAAGAGGAAATTCAGTTTAAATCCTTATTGTCCGAACGAATTGATTTAATAAAAGGGAAATTGGAAACGGTTGATTTAAATGTAGGTAATTTCTGGTTCGAAAAGGCACCAGCCCA
>JBLJBD010000021.1:0-19982 GCA_047637815.1 Anaerovoracaceae bacterium | reverse complement strand
TTGAAATCGTTCGGAATTCCATCGGCTACACCAGAGCCAATGTAAAAATCTGCGCTACCCATGCAGGAATCACGGTAGGAGAGGATGGGGCCAGCCATCAGACCTTTGAGGATATGGCTTTGATGAGAACCATACCAGGCATGACGGTGGTCAATCCCTGCGACTGTGTATCAGCGAAGAAACTGATCCGCCAGGCAGTGGCCATGGATGGCCCGGTGTATGTGAGACTGGGAAGAGCTCCGGTCCCCAACTTTTATCAGGAGGATGATGATATTCAGCTGGGAAAAGGAAAGTGTATCCGGGAAGGGAAGGACCTGACCGTCATCGCCACCGGGATTATGGTCAGTGAAGCCATGATGGCTGCAGAGAAACTGCAGGAAGAAGGGGTGGATGTTCGTGTAGTGGATATCAACACCATCAAACCCATCGACCGGGATATTATTGTCAAAGCGGCAAAGGAAACAGGAAGGATCGTCACGGCAGAAGAGCACTCGGTTATCGGGGGACTTGGTTCTGCTGTGGCAGAAGTGGTGGTTCGGGAATGTCCTGTTGCTATGGAAATGGTGGGGCAGCTGGATACCTTCGGGGAATCGGGCAAACCGGATCAATTAAAGGAAAAGTACGGGATGGATGCAGAAGCGGTTATCCGGGCCTGCAGAAAGATTATGGAACGATAAGCCTTCGGGTATGGAGAGGCAGAGCGGTGACTCTGCCTTTTTTACCAGGCATGATGGTAAAAAATAGCAATAAAGCCATATAATGATAATTGAAGGAAGGGAGATATTCTTTTAAGGAGGTATTATGAATCGGGTACTGATGAGAACCAATCAACAGAGTGAGATGGCGGAAGAAACATTCGATCTAATTGGAAACGGCCCTGTCCGAATCGGGGTGATACCAAGTTCAAGAGGAGCAGGAGCTACCTTGATTTCACTTGCTCTGGCCCAGTTGCTGGCTCAGCAGGACAAGAAGGGAAGGGATCGGATTACCTATCTGGAACTAAGGGGAAATACGGTGGGTCCGACGGTTTATGACTGGACTGGAATGGAAAAGCGGTTTGCTGGCCGAAACTTCTGGGATTTTTTCAGTATGGCAAAAAATCAGGAGCCTTTTCGTCAAAGGCTCAATCTGGACGAGGGAATCAACTGGGTCCTTCCCCTGCCAGATGACTGGTCCTCTGATTTTGCTCAGCGTGCCAGACTGATCCGAAGAGCCCCGGGCAGCATCCTGATTTGTGATTTCAGCATTTTTCCTGAGGTGGGGGAACATCTGGCGGATATGGACGTCTTAATCCTGGTGGTGGACCCGGCCCCCTCAGGACTGTTGGCTTCCCTGCCAATTCTTCGGGAGGTTCGGCGGATGGAAGAGGCTGGGATGCCGGTTATTCGAGTTCTGAACAAATGGAACGAGGGAATCGAAAAACGGGAGGTCCTACGATTCCTCCAGGAACGAAATCCTCTGACTATAACGGACATTCCATATGAAGCCATTTGCCGTTGTCAGTTCAGCTGCTACCTTCCGCTGAATGATCCTGGAATCAGCAACCGGATGAAATTGCCCCTGGAAAAAATTATTCATCGCATATTCCCCTAATTCTTTTTACATAGATGGGGAATTGTATTATAATATTATCGGACAACTGATCGAATTAAAGGCGAAAAGGGGGAATCTTACCGACATGATACGATTTGAGAAGGTTACCAAGTACTATAAGAACAATGTGGGGCTGGAAAATGTCAGCGTTCATATAAATAAAGGAGATTTTGTCTTTTTGGTCGGGCCCAGCGGAGCCGGGAAATCAACCTTCATCAAATTGATTCTCAAGGAAATAGAAGCGGATTCGGGCAGCATTCTGGTCAACGACAAGGAAGTAACCAGCCTGTCCAACCGGCAGATTCCCATCCTTCGGCGAAGCATCGGGATCGTTTTTCAGGATTTCCGGCTCCTGCCGAAAAAAACTGTATTTGAAAACGTGGCCTTTGCCATGGAAATCATTCATAAAAGTCCCAGGACCATCCGCAGACAGGTTCCTCAGATCCTGAGCCTGGTGGGCATCGCCAACAAGGCTTCCAAATATCCGGATGAACTTTCTGCCGGGGAACAGCAGCGGGTGGCTATTGCCCGGGCTATCGTCAACAACCCGACCGTACTTATCGCAGATGAACCTACAGGAAATCTGGATCCGGATACAGCCTGGGAAATCATGAAACTGCTGGAGCAGATTAATCTCCGGGGTACCACCATCGTAATGGTCACCCATGCCAAGGATATCGTAGACCGGATGAACAAGCGAGTCATCGTCATCGATAAGGGAAAGATCGTACGGGATAATGTAGGTGCCTACGGCATCGACGTCTTTGAGACGCCATCCTGCCAGCCGGAAGGAGGTGTCTTCAGTCAAGATGTTAAATAGTATCTTTTATTCCATCAAACAAGCATTTTTACAGGTTTCCAGAAACCGGGCCATGAGTCTGGCCTCTATTTTTTCCATATCAGCCATGCTGCTGATCCTGGGTCTTTTCTTTATCGTGGTTGTTAACATCAACATGGCCACAGAAGCAGCGAAGCAGGACTATGAGACGGTTCAGGTCTATCTTTTGGATGAAGTGACCTTTGAAGATGCTCAGGTGATGATTGATTCTTTTGAGAGAATCGAGGGGGTGTCGGACACTCAGTACCTGGACAAAGAAACGGCCCTGCAGCAATGGAAGTCAAAATGGGGAGAGAGCGGTTATTTGCTGGATTCCCTGGGAAATAATCCCCTGCCCAACTCGATCCTGATAACTGTATCTCAGCTGGAAGCGGCGGATCAAGTGGTGGCAGAGGCCGGAAAGGCACAGGGCATCGAGGATGTCAAATATTATAAGGAGACCGTGGAAAAACTGCTGAAGATCACTAATTTCATCCAGATCGGCGCTCTGATCATTATGGTATTTCTGATCATCGTAGCGGTGGTGGTGGTCTCCAATACGATTAAACTTACTGTTTTTGCCCGGTCCAGAGAAATTACCATGATGAAGTATGTTGGAGCCACCAACTGGTTCATCCGGGGTCCTTTCCTGGTGGAAGGGATGCTGATCGGCATGTTCTCGGCATTGATTTCGGTGGGAATCATCGCCCTGACTTACAGCAAGATTTCAGAACTCATCGGACAGGATGTGTTTATTATCCTGTCAACCCCTATGGTTCCGGTCAGTTTCATGACCATCAACCTGATATCGATATTTCTGGCCGTTGGCATCAGCATCGGCGCCTGTGGCAGCATTATATCCATGAGGCGGTTCCTGGATACATAAAGGAGTGTGGAGATGAAAATGAAAAGAGTTCTGTCCCTTCTGACGGCAGTAGCCCTGATCACAGGATTCTACGGGCTCGGCAACATTTACGGAGATGAGACCAGCAAGGATAAGCTGAATGATGTCAATAGTCAGATCAATCAGACCCAGCAGAAGCTCAACGAAGGAAAAGCCGTTGAAAACAAGCTGAACCGGGAAATCAGCTCCCTGGAAAATCAGATTAATCAGACCCAAAGCGAGATTCAGGCCCTTCGGGGAAACATTGAAGCCACCCAGGCCCGAATTCAGGAAGCCCTGGACCAGCTGGCCCAGGTGGAAGCGGATATGGCAGTTCAAAGCAGTCGTTTGAGCGACCGTCTGCGGGCCATGTACAAAAACGGTGGTGTTGGAGCCCTGGATGTTCTGCTGGGCTCGGACAGCATATCCGACTTTATGACCAATATGGATATGGTTCAGCGGATATATGAAGGCGACAAGGAAGTGCTGGCCTCCATGGAAAAGCAATATGCCATGATAGACGCCCAGCGCCAGTATCTGAACAGTCTTCAGGCCCAGCTGGAGGCTGAAAGGCAGGAAGAGGCAGCCCGCCAGTCAGCACTTCAGCAAAGCCAAAGCGAAGTATCTGCCAAAAAATCCGAAGTGGCCACCAACAATAAGGCACTGCAGGAGCAGATCAATGCCCTCAACGCGGAAGCCAACCGGCTGATCAAAGAAATTCAAGCCCTGCAGAGCGGCGGAGACTATGAAGGCGGAGTCATGACCTGGCCGGTACAGGGAAAAATCACGTCACCCTTTGGCTATCGTACCCATCCGATACTGAAAACAAAAGAACTGCACACCGGTCTCGATATAGCCGCAAAATCAGGTACTCCCGTGGCAGCGGCCAATGCCGGAACGGTCATCAAAGCCGGTTGGAACAACAGCTACGGCAACTTGCTGATGATCGACCACGGTGGCGGAATCGTCACCTTATATGCCCATAACAGCAGTCTGCTGGTTAAAACCGGTGATGTGGTGGCAAAAGGCCAAACCGTTTCCAAAGTAGGTTCTACCGGCATGTCAACCGGCCCCCATCTCCATTTTGAAGTGCGGGTAAACGGTCAATACAAGAATCCGATGGATTGGTTATAAAATGATTGAAATGCATCATGAGATTCTCCGGCAGATTCTGGAGATTCGGGGAATCACCGGGGATGAGGAAATCCAGGAATTTTTATCCGATTCCCCTCAAAAAACCTATGATCCATTCCTGCTCCTCAACATGAGGGCAGGGGTGGATTTAATATTGGACCGAATAAGGGAGAACTGTCCCATCTGTATTTACGGAGACTACGACTGTGATGGGGTCACCTCTGTCTCAGTCCTTCTCCAAATATTAGGAGAACTGTCCGATCAGATCACCTATTACATCCCTTCCCGTTTTGATGAGGGATATGGCCTCAACAAGGAGGCCATCCGAAAAATCCGGGAAACGGGAGCCGGGTTGATCATTACCGTTGATTGTGGCAGCGTTTCCGTGGAGGAAGTGGAACTGGCAAAAGAACTGGGCATGGATATTCTGGTGACCGACCATCACACCATGGGCGACCGGGTGCCGGACTGCCTCGTCATCAATCCGAAGCAGACCGACTGTCCCTATCCCTTCAAAGATCTCTCCGGATGCGGTATCGCCTTTAAAATGGCTCAGGCCATTCAACAGCAGGCTGGATTGCCCAAATCCAGCCTGACCGGTGTTCTGGACCTGGTAGCAATCGGAACAGTGGGGGATATCGTGCCCTTGATCGATGAGAACCGGACCCTGGTCAAGTATGGCCTAAAAGCCCTTCGCAGCACAAAGAGGCCGGGACTTCGCCTTCTGGCAGACAAAATCAGCCTGAAGCTGGAAACCATCCATTCCGAATCGGTGGCCTATATTATCGTTCCCCATATTAACGCTGCAGGACGGATCGGATCTCCCCATTGGGCTGTCCAGCTGCTGACCACAGGGAATTTGGACCAACAGGAGCAGATGGCGGCAGAGCTGGTACAAGCCAACCGCCAGCGAAAGGATCTTCAGGAAAAGGCATTTCAGCGATGTCTTGCCGTTATTCAAGAGGAGCATCAGCAGGACTTATTTGTGATCCTTCAGGCGGAAGGGGTCCATGAGGGCATTGCCGGCATTGTAGCCGGGAAGATCAAAGATCGACTGAATCGACCGGTGGTCCTGGTTACGGACAGCGGAGAGCATAAAGAGTACTTAAAAGGTACCGGCAGGAGCATTGGATCGGTCAATATCCACCAATTGCTTAAGGGCGGTGAACAGCTTTTTGAAAAATTTGGCGGTCACTCCGGTGCATGCGGTTTCCTGATGAGGAGAGAAGGCCTCGCTGAACTTCGGAATTTTGCAGAGGAAGAAATGAAGCGTCTTCAGTCAGAAAACCCAAACCTTTTTCAGATACATCAAACTATCGATTATACCTTTAAAGGATCGGAGATTTCCATAGAGCTGATCCGTACATTGGAGGCCCTGGGGCCCTTTGGGTTCGGCAATGAGAAACCCTGCTTCCTGATTTCCGATATCCGGCCTGATCGTATTTCCAGAATGGGCGGGGCTGGTGAGCATCTTCGATTTGAGGCAATCTGCCGGGACGGCACCCGGATTCCCTGTGTACTATTCGGCGAAGCGAATCGTTTCGAAGAGAAGCTGAATCAGGGGAACCCCATTGGTCTGATCGGATCCCTCGGTTTGAATGAATGGAACAACCGGCTGAAAATACAATTTGTGGTTCAGGATATAACATGGTAAAATATTCCGGTGGAGGAATGATATGTTTGCAATCAAGAAAAGAAAATTAGCCGGACTGCTGATCCTTTTCTTTCTTCTGGGTGTCCTGGCCGGAGGAGGAGGGTTTTTGCTCTTTGAAAATAGTCAGGGAGGTTCGGTGAGAATCCCGGTTTCCGAGTACTCGGCCCTTCAGTCCATCGGAGAAGAGTACCAGGATGTCGAAAAACTGAAAGCTAAGGTCATGGAACTGTCCCTTTTTCCCGTAACTGAAGATCAACTGATGACCGGAATGAAAAGGGGTCTTCTCAGTGGGGTAGGCGATCCTTATACCAACTACCTTACAAAAGAAGATTATGAGTCTCTGATGATCATGACTACCGGACAGCTTCAGGGTATCGGAGTCACGGTGACTTCAAACAACAACTTTGTAGAGATCGTCAGTACGGTGAAAGAATCGCCGGCCCACAAAGCAGGACTGAAAAGCGGAGATCTGATCATCAAAGTGGACGGAACTGAGTACGATGGTTCTCAGCTTCAGGAGGCAGCAACAGCCCTCCGGGGAGAAACCGGCACGAAGGTCCTGGTGACCTATCTTCGGGATGAGAAAGTCCGGGAGGTAGAAATCATCCGGGCTGAAATAGAACTGGAATCGGTCACATCCAAAATGTTGGATGATCAGATTGGCTATATTGACATCAAATCCTTTGAATCCAATACCGGATCCGACTTTGAAAAAGAACTGCGCGGGTTGGAAATGAAGGGAGCAAAAGGATTGATCATCGATCTCCGGGATAATGGTGGCGGAATCGTTGAAAGTGGAGTGGAGATAGCAGATCTTTTATTGGATGAAGGGATCATTGCCTATACAGAAGACTATAAAAAAGATCGGACCTATTATAAATCGGTTCATGGTAAGACTAAGCTTCCCTATGTGATTTTGGTAAACCAGGGAACCGCCAGTACTTCGGAAATCCTGGTAGGTGGGGTGAAATACCACAAAGGCGGACCTGTGGTCGGCGAAAAAACCTATGGAAAAGGGGTCATCCAAACTGTACTGGGAGTAACGCCGGAGGATTACATGCGAATCACCATCATGGAGTACTTTTCCCCCGACGGCAACGCTATCCATAAGCAGGGGATCCAGCCAGACTATAACATAGAACTGATAGAGGGAGATCTGAAGGATTACCAGTTGGATAAAGGGTTGGAATTGTTGAAACCGGTCATTCTGACCAATTGACCCAAGGGAATGTCAGTGCTATAATCATACTGTAAAGTGTTAAAGCGGCTGAAAGGAGCAATGCTATGAGTTATGATTCCAAATTCAAGAGAGCCGATATCGACGAGTTGTTCAAGGCCATCCTGTCCTTGAAGGACGAAGAAGACTGCTATCGTTTTTTTGAAGATCTTTGCACCATCAATGAAATCCATGCCTTTGCCCAGCGACTTCAGGTTGCCAAGCTTCTCTCTGAAAAAAAGACATATAGCGAAATTGAGGATATCACCAAGGCCAGTACGGCAACGATCAGCAGAATCAACAAATGTCTGGTCTACGGTGCGGAAGGATATCAGAGAATTTTAGAGCGAATCAAGTAAATTCCTATTCTGAACGCCGGAAAAAGGCGTTCTTTTCTTATGGTGAGCAGATGAATATTTATACATACCAGAAGGACCCGGCTACTACGCTTACCAGCGATGACATGATCCGGAGTTCCCTTCGTGCCTATAACCAGGAAGTAAGACTGGGTCTTGAGGATTCCTTAGTCCATGAATTGCCGATTCTACGGACGGCAAAGGGAAAACCCTATATTGACGGGAATCCGGTCCATTTTTCCCTCAGCCACTCCGGGAACCTGATGGTCTGTGCCATTGGAAAAAAGGAAATCGGCATTGATGTCCAGCACATCCGCCACGCGAGAACCATTGAAGTGGCCCAGCGTTTTTTTTCACCAGAGGAATCGGATTATGTGAATCTTCATGGTGAAGAAGGGTTTTTTGAACTTTGGTCCAGAAAGGAAGCCTTTGTCAAATATATCGGAGAGGGCATTTCATATGGGTTCCAAAATTTCAGTTTAGTTCAAAAGGGACAGATTGTGGACCGGATTGAAAAGCCGACTTTTTGCCAGTTTCAGATGATTCCTCTGAGCCCGGAAGTCAAGTGCTGCATATGTACCAGAAAGAGAGAGCGGATATGGATCAAAAAACTATAAAAGTATACAGTGCAGCATTGCTGTTTTCATTTCTTGTCGGCTTCAGTTTCATAGGCGTCAAAAGCATTACATCCATCGGCAGTACCTTGGAAATACTGGCTTTTCGGTATGATTTTGCTTTTCTTGCAACTCTTTTTGTCCTGCTGGCCCGAAAAAAAGGAATTCGGATTCCTGCAGGGAACCGAAGGGATCTAATTCTGACGGCTGCCTTCTATATTCTTTTTATGATTTTGCAGGCAGCAGGCCTGGTTTATACCACTTCCATCGTCAGCGGCATCATTTTTGCCCTGATTCCCATTATTGCCAAGATCATAGCCGAAATATTCCTCAAGGAGCGGTCCACCTGGCTACAGAATGGATTTGTCCTTCTATCCGTAGGATCCCTGATTGTGATGATCATCAAGGATGCTGCTGTCATCGATGCCAATATAGGGGGGATTCTTCTGCTCCTTCTTTCCAGTACCTGTATGGCCATCAGCAATGTGTTCATGCGGTATGTCCGGCGATCCTTCTCCCCTCTGGAAATTTCCTTTGCCATCACCTTCAGCGGATTTGTGATTTTTAATCTGGCAACGCTGATTTCCGGGATAGGAGACCAAAGCCTGTCCCACACCCTGAGCCTCTTTGGAAATCCCCTCTTTATGATATCTACGGCTTATCTGGGAATTTTCTGCACCCTGGTTACAGCCTTTTTAGCCAGCTATATGCTGGCCAATCTGGAAGCGGTCAAAGCGACTATGTTCGGTAATCTTTCCACAGCGATTTCTCTGATTGCTGGAGTTGTTGTGCTGAAGGAACCCCTTCATCCTTACCACATTCTCTGTACGGTGCTGATCATTATAGGGGTGGCGGGAGTCAGCATAGCCGGGAAAAAACAGATTCGTCACAAAAGTTAAAGGAGGGAGCACCATGGATATCCGGGATACGGCCCTGAGATTCCTGGCTAATCGGGACAGAACCTGCCGGGAAGTCCGGGAGCATCTGATCGGAAAAGGATTTGATGAAAGGGATGCGATAGCACTGACTCAGGAGTTGAAGGATTGGAACTATATCAACGACCGGTCCTATGCTGAAAAGTATTTCCGTTATGCCGGAAGAAAAGGCCGCAGCGTTTACCGGATGAAGCAGGAATTGCTTCAAAAGGGGATTGCCGCTTCCGACCTGGAAGAGGCGTTGCATCTTTGGGAGGAAGAGGAAGGATCTCTGGTTCAGCGGGATATCCGGGAAGCCCGCAGAGAAGCACTTAAAATCAATGGCGGAGTGGCAGCTGACGAGAAAACCGCAGCCCGGATCGGGCGTCGGCTCGGTTCCCTTGGTTACTCAGCAGAACTGATTTATAAGGTTCTGGAGGAATGCAGGAAAGGTAGGTTAGAAGATGGAACGGACTAAAATCATCATAATGGCCCCTGCCGGCAGGATGGATCGGCTGATCGTTAAGGCAGCAGCAGCAGAACCTGCATTGCAGATTGTGGGTGGAGTCGGAACGCCGGGGAGAAACTATATAGGGAAGGACATCGCCCTGGCTGCCGGCCTTCCGGAAGCTCTGGGGCCCCTGACCTACGGCTCCCTGGATGAAGTACCAGCAGACTTTGATTTGGTCATCGACTTTTCAACCACCGAATTATCCATGGAAGTTTTACAGTGGTGTCACCGGAATAAAAAAGCTCTCCTATGCGGAACCACCGGATTCACCAGGGAACAGGAAGATCAGTTTGTTCTTTTTTCCCATGACATTCCATTGATGAGGGCTGCCAATACTTCTTTTGTCGTGAACGTCATGAAAGGACTGCTGAGCCAGGCAGCAACATCCTTTGGCACAACGGCAGACATTGAAATCATCGATATGCACAGCCGGGACAAGAAGGATTCTCCCAGTGGTACCGCTCTGGAGCTGGGCCAGGTCATCCAGTCAGCTCCCGGGGACGGCAATGGGATTTCACCGGTTTATCATTCGGTTCGGGCAGGGGATATTGTCAGCAGCCACACGGTCCTCTTCGGATTCCGGGGGGAAAGGCTGGAAATCACCCACCATGCCCATAGTTGGGATTGTTATGCAGAAGGAGCCTGCAAGGCAGCTCTTTTCATGAAAGACAAAGGCCCTGGTCTCTATCGGATGGAAGATGTCACCATTGACAGAAAGGAATAATATGGCAAGAATCAACAACAATGCAGAAGAGCGACGGATCGCCGTTCTCATCGATGCAGATAACGTGTCACAAAAATACATTAAATATATTTTCGATGAAATATCCAAACATGGGGTGCCTACCTATAAACGAATTTACGGAGACTGGACCAGCACCCGGCAGTCGGCCTGGAAGGAAGTGCTTCTCAGTTATTCCATCACGCCGATTCAGCAGTACAGCTATACCACCGGTAAGAATGCCACCGACTCCGCACTGATCATCGACGCAATGGACATCCTTTACTCAGAGAACGTAGACGGATTCTGCATCGTTTCCAGCGACAGTGATTTCACCCGCCTGGCGGTCCGGCTGAAAGAAGACGGGATGTATGTCATCGGCATGGGGGAGAAGAAGACCCCAAGCCCCTTTATCGCCGCCTGCGGTCAGTTCAAATACCTGGAATCCCTGATACAGGTAGAAAAGAACCAGGTTAAATCCCCCGGCATCGATGCGGTACCGAAGGAATTAAAAGAAATCACGAATCAGATCCTGCCCCTGATTGAGGATATGTCTGATGAAGCGGGCTGGCTCAATCTTTCCGTGCTGGGGGATATCCTGGTGAAAAGGCAGCCGGATTTTGACACCCGTAATTATGGCTATTCCAAACTTTCGGCTTTGATCGGCGCCATTCCGGTGCTGGAACTGAAGATGAAAGGCCGTTCTTATTACATCCGTATCAAATGATTCATCTCTTTGACGGAAGCAGGTAAACTTTTTGTGAAATTGGCCGATAATACTTTAAAGTCCGCCTAACCATATAAAGGAGACCTCCCTATGAAGATGAAGATACAAATTATTGCAAAGAAACAAATTTCTCTATTGCTGATTCTGATCCTGATGGCTTCCCTTTTATCCTCCTGCGGAAGCAAGGAGACCCAGTCTCCTTTGGATCCTGAAAATCCGGTGACGATTACCATTTGGCACTACTACAATGGCCACATCAAAGATAAATTTGACGCTCTTGTCAATGAATTCAATGAAACGGCGGGCATGGAAAAAGGAATCGCCGTAGATGCCCTGAGCCTGGGAGATGTGGGACAACTGGCGGATGCTGTTTTTGCTTCTGCCAATCAGGATATGGGGACCGATCCCCTGCCGGATATTTTTGCTGCTTATTCGGATAACGCCATACGGATTCATCAAATCGTCGGTTTAGTCAGTCTGGAGAATTATTTTTCTGAAGAAGAATTGAACCGGTATCGGCCGGAGTTTCTGGAAGAAGGCCGTTTTGGCGCCGGTGAAGAGGCTTACATCATGCCTGTTGCCAAGTCCTTTGAAGCCCTCTTTGTCAATGAGAATGCCTGGCGTTCCTTTGCTGATGCCAGAGGGTATTCTGATGAGGATATAAACACCTGGGAAGGATTGCTGGAGGTTTCCGAAACATATTATAAGGAGACGGGAAAAAGCTTTTTCAGTTTGGATGCCAATGCCAATTACATGCTTTTAGCCTCCATGCAGCTGGGTGAGGAACTTTATTCCTATCAGGAGGATGGGACCGCTGAGCTGGATTTACAGGAAGAAACAGCGGAACAAATCTGGAATCATTATTATATTCCTTATCTTAAGGGATATTTTACCAAATCAGGACGTTTCAGCTCCGATGATGCTAAAACAGGAAAAGTATTGTCCTATACCGGATCTACTGCCGGATCGGCTTATTTCCCAACGGAGGTTACCCTGAGCGAAAGTCAGGTGGTTCAGGCAGATCCCCTGGTATTGCCTTATCCCTATTTCCGGGATGGAAATCCTTTTGTGATCCAGCAGGGAGCAGGGATGTGTATCATCAACAGCGATCCGGCCCATGAATATGGTGCTGCTGAATTTTTGCGGTGGTTTACCCAGCCGCAACAAAATATTGAGTTTGCCGTTTCTACCGGATATTTTCCGGTGATGAAAGAAGCGCTGGAAGCAGGCCTGCTTCTGGAAGCGCTGGAAAAAACGGATCTTAGTAACCCGGCTATCGGGAAGGCCATCAACGCTTCCGTCGATATGCTGGAAAACTATGCCCTTTACAACAACAAACCCTTTTCAGGCAGTTATGAAATGAGAAATCTGCTGGAAAATCATTTGTCGGAAAAGGTCCGTAAAGATCTTGAAAAACTCCAGCAAGAGGTTGGGGAGGGTGGTAACAGAGAGGATGTTATTGCCCGGATGAGCAGCCGGGAGGAGTTTGTAAAATGGTTTGAAGACTTGAGAACACAGAGTCGAAAAATTCAGAACTGAAAAGTGAGACAAAATGAAGCAAAGGTTCTATGAGAAAAACTCCATCGTATTTCGCATGACCGCCTTGATTCTGGTGATTATATTTCTTCAGACCGCATTGCTGACATTCAGCATGATCGGCGGAGGAGTTCTGGCACAGGGAAAGCTGAATGCTTACCAGAATTTTTACGAAAAGGTTTCGGGCAGGAAGAATTATCTTGAAAGAGAGATGAAGAACCGCTGGACGAACCTGGACCCCTTTACAGCCACCATCAGTGAAAAAATATCCGGTTCCCCGGATGATTCAGACCAGATCCTTCACCAGGTGTCAGAAGATCTGATTTTTATGCTGCGAAGCACTCAGGCCACCGGGGTTTTTCTGATTTTAGCAGACAAGACAGGGGAGAGCAGTTATCCAGCCTTGCATTTTCGGGATTACGATCCTCTTACCAACGGAAACAGCAGCAATGATATTTACCTGCTGATGGGGCCGGATTCTGTGGGGGAAGAGCAACGGATTCCTCTGGACCAGACCTGGAGCTACCGATACCGTCCTGCCGGCGAGGACCATTTGTTTTTTGAAAGGCCCATGAGGGCGGCTGCAGACTGCGAAAGGGCCAGTCTGGTAGGATACTGGAGCCCACCTTTTCATCTGACAGAAAAGGATTTGCCGATTATTACCTATTCCATTCCTTTGTTTGATGAGGATAAAAATCTCCGGGGTATCCTTGGTGTTGAAATAACCTTAAACTATCTGGTTTCCCTGTTGCCGAAAACGGATCTCCAGCCAAAGGACGGACTGGGTTATGTGCTGGTTTATCAGGAAAAACCGGATAGCCCCATGATGCCGATCCTGTTTACCGGAGCTCTGCAGAAACGATTTCTTGCCGCGGATGAACCGCTGATTCCGTTAAAAGCAGATGAAAACCTCCACATTTATCGTCTGCTGAATGAACAGGATAAGGAAGCTTTGTATTCCTGCATCATGCCTATCAGTCTGTACAGCAACAATACGCCTTATGAAGGGGAAACATGGTCTTTGGTCGGACTGATGAGGGACAGCAGTCTGCTCAATTATGTTCGCCGAATCCAATATATCATAATGGGTGCTCTGTTGGTTTCCCTTGTTCTAGGTGCAGCCGGAGGGTTGTATTTCAGCAATCGGTTCACCAGGCCCATCGTCAGGCTGGCCAGCTTCGTTCGGGAAAAGAAAAACGAAGCATTCACGACTATGGATAAAACCGGTCTTCTGGAAGTAGATGAGCTGGCTGCAGCCATGGCAGAGGCTAACAAGGACCGGATGGATGCCGCGTCCCGGTTATCCCGCATCATCAGCCTGTTAGACGTACCAATCGGAGCTTTTGAATTGAGGGATGATCAGGACCAGGTTTTTGTGACAGAGGGATTCTATGACCTTCTGAGTATTCCGGTCGATCAGATTGGATTTCACGATTCCAGGGAAGGCTTTCTGGCTCTTTTGGAGCAAGTGACAACAAATCCGGAGCCGGAAGAAGCACAGATTTATAAAGTGGGAGATCGATGGATCAAATACACTTCTGTTCGGGATGGAAATATTATTCAAGGAATCATGCAGGATGTCACACCGGAAATGAAAGAAAAGCAGGCCATTCGGAAGGACCGGGATCTGGATCCCCTGACAGGGCTCCTGAACCGTAAAGCCTTTCAATATCAGGTGGAGAGGGCAAGGGCTGAATCGGACACGTCTTGCTGTCAGGCTTTGTTGATGGTGGACCTGGACAATTTGAAGTCCATCAATGATACCTATGGGCACCAATGGGGAGATCAGTATATTCTGGAATCGGTCCGGGAGTTAAAGAGCCTGGCGGAAAGAAAACATACCATACTGGGACGAAGGTCCGGCGATGAATTTTTGCTTTTTTTCCGGGGTTGGGATTCAAAAGAGGAACTTACTGGATTTGTAGCCGGATTTTTTGCTCATCTGAAAGAAAGCAGATTTCTTTTCCCCGACGGAGAAAGGCTGCCTGTCAGCATGTCAGGAGGTCTTCTCTGGGTAGAGGGCAATGCTCTTAGTTATGATGAGATCCTTCATTATGCCGATGAAGCCCTTTATCAATCGAAGCGAAAAGGGAAGGGCACCTGGACGATATACGGATTCCTCGAATAAAAATTGTTAAATAATAAACTAAATATCGGCAGAATTGATGATTTAATTCTGAAACTATGCTACAATTGTGATGAAACAATCTGGTTTCGTTTGGACTTGGATAACCGATATCCGGGAAAGGGCGGCATCATGAAAAAATTCATCATTGCAGCATTCTTTTTTCTTATCTTAGCCATTGGAGGCTTCATCTTCTTTTACCAAAATGTTATCGCCTTTGATTTTGTGGAACCCGAAAAGCCCCTTCCCACCGGAGATCCATGGACAGCCGCCGTGGTTGCCGATCCCCATTATTTATCGCCCAAACTTCATGATGATGGGGAAGCTTTCATCCGTTTTCTCCACTACAGCGACAAGCTGGTCCACCTGTCTGACGGGATCCTGGATGCTTTCGTCTGGGAAATGGACCGAAACAAACCGGATTTCCTCTTTGTGGTCGGTGATCTGACCTGCAATGGGGAGGAAATAAGTCACCGGGAGCTGGCGGAACGGTTTTCGGAAATTGAAACCGGTGGGACCTCTGTATTTGTTATCCCGGGGAATCATGATATTCAAAATCCTCTAGCCAGGTCTTATTTCGGTGTGACTCCCTGGGAGACACCAACGGTCACCAAAGAACAATTTGCTCAAATCTACGGGGAACACGGGTATGATGAGGCTGTATCTAAAGACAGCAGAAGCCTCAGCTATTTGGTCGCCCCAACAGAGGATACCTGGTTTCTGATGCTGGATTCAGCAATCTACAGCTATAATATAGAAAATAATATATCAGAACAGGAAGGGGAGCTATACGAGAGCACGCTGAACTGGATCCGCCAGTGCGGCAAAATGGCCAGAGAGAAGGGGGCCAGGTTGGTTGCCGTCATGCATCACAGCCTTCTTCATCACAGCAGCCAGATCAATCAGGGATATACGATACGTAATAGTGAAGCAGCTTTGAAGGTCTTTGACAGCTTCGGCATTGAACTGGTATTGACAGGCCACATCCATCTTCAGAATATCGAAGGCCTTACCATGGAAAACACGACAATCAACGATGTTGCCACCGGAAGCCTGATGGTATACCCCAATCAATACGGCTGGATCGATTACCGACCGGACAGCGGAATTCTATATCAGACCCGCAGGCTGGATGCTGGCGCCTATGCGGCAGAGATGGGTCTGGCGGATTCGGAATTGAACCAACTGGAAGAGGTGGCATGTGAGTTTTTTGTCAATCAATGCTGTAAAAGGCAAAACCGGGCGTTGGATGACATACCGGGACTGACAGAAGAAGAAAGAGCCCTGGTACGCCATACGGTATCCTCCATGAATCTTCGATACTTTGCCGGATACCGAAACGAAAATCTTTCTGATTTTACCAAAACGGAAGGTTACCGGATTCTCATGGAACTCCCTCCCTTCTTTGTTCAGGATTATGTTCAGAATATGATCCGGGATGATCGATCCAACCACAATGTTTTCTTCCTGCCTGTCCACTGAAGTTTCCATCTTGACACCACCCCGAATGTTGGGTAAAATAATAGGGTATATGCAGGATTGTGGTCTTGCTTAGAAAATTTGGGTGTTGAGGAAGACAGTAGCCGCGGGTAAGATCCTTACAGAGAGATGGTCAGAGCTGAGAGACCATCGGTGAAGCGCAGGTGAAGATCACTTCGGAGCTCCAACTGAATATAATCAAAGTGGCATTTTTTGCAACTAGGGTGGTACCGCGGTTTACAATCGTCCCTAATTCGTAATAGCGAATTAGGGTTTTTTAATTAAAGGAGAAGAATAGCATGTTTGAAAAATTATCAGAAAAGGCTATTGCTCAGCTGCAGCTGGAGCAGGCTAAACAATGGGAAGAGGAGGATCTTCTGCATAAATGTGTGACGACCAGAGCAGGGATGCCCTCTTTCGTGTTTTATGAAGGCCCCCCCACAGCCAACGGAAGGCCGGGAATCCATCATGTCATAGCCAGAACTCTGAAAGATTCCGTATGCCGTTACAAGACCATGCAGGGGTTTGAGGTGAAGAGAAAAGCCGGATGGGATACCCATGGTCTGCCGGTGGAAATTGAAGTGGAAAAAATGCTGGGCATGTCCGGAAAACAGGACATCGAAAAATATGGGATAAAAGAGTTTAACGCCAAGTGCCGGGAGTCGGTCTTTACTTACGAAGGCATGTGGCGGGAAATGACCGAGCGGATGGGCTACCTCATCGACCTGGATCATCCCTACATCACCTTGGACAATGACTACATTGAATCGGTCTGGTGGATCATCAGTGAGTTCTTCAAGGCGGGTCTGATTTATGAAGGACACAAAATTCTTCCCTATTGTCCCCGTTGCGGAACCGGACTGGCCTCCCATGAAGTAGCCCAGGGATACAAAGAAGTCAAGGTCAATACTATTACCGCCAAGTTCAAGCGGAAGGACGCTGATGAATATTTCCTGGCATGGACCACTACTCCCTGGACTCTGGCCTCCAATGTTTCACTGACCGTCGGGTATGAAGTGGATTATGTCCGAGCCCGGATGCTGGAAGGCAACGAAGAGGGTCGTGTATTTTATGTGGCCAAGGCCTTGGCTGACAAGGTTCTGGGAGCAGGAAAGTACGAAGTGCTGGCAGAGATGAAGGGGAAGGACCTGGAATACCTGGAATATGAGCAGCTGATGCCTTTTGTGAAGGTCGATAAGAAGGCCTTCTATGTAACCTGCGCCAATTATGTCACCACCGAAGACGGTACCGGAATCGTTCATACGGCGCCTGCCTTTGGAGAAGACGACTATCAGACAGGCAGAAGGTACGATCTGCCGGTTCCCAACCCGGTGGATGAGGAAGGAAAATACACCGAAACACCCTGGGCAGGCCGGTTTGTCATGGAAGAAGAGCTGGAAATCGACATCATCAAGTATCTGGCTCAGGAAAATAAGATTTTCGGCAAAGAAAAGATGGAGCACAATTATCCCCACTGCTGGAGATGCTCCACCCCGCTGATCTACTATGCAAAGCCCAGCTGGTACATTGAAATGACCAAGCTGAAGGATCAACTGGTGGCTAATAACAATGAAGTCAACTGGTTCCCGGATTTTATCGGAGAAAAGCGGTTCGGAAACTGGCTGGAAAATGTCAATGACTGGGCTATTTCCAGAAATCGGTACTGGGGCACTCCCATTCCCATCTGGCGATGTGAATGTGGCCACCTGGAATGCATCAGCAGCCGCCAGGAACTGGTGGATAAAGCCGTGGAGCAAATCGACCTTTCCATTGAGCTTCACAGGCCCTATGTGGATGATGTTCACCTGACCTGTGCCCACTGTGGTCAGCAGATGGAACGGATCGCCGAGGTGATGGACTGCTGGTTTGACAGCGGAGCCATGCCCTTTGCCCAGCATCATTACCCCTTCGAAAACAAAGAACGGTTTGACGAAGAGCTGTTTCCGGCAGATTTCATCTGTGAAGGAATTGACCAGACCAGAGGCTGGTTCTACTCCCTTATGGCCATTTCCACCTTTATTAAGGGAACCTCCCCTTATCGCAACGTTCTGGTCAATGACCTGATCCTGGATAAGGAAGGGAAGAAGATGAGCAAATCCAGGGGCAATACGGTAGATCCCTTCGAGTTGTTCGAAAAATATGGGGCGGATGCCACCCGCTGGTATCTCCTGTATGTATCTCCGGCCTGGTCTCCAACAAAGTTTGATGAAGATGGTCTGATAGAGGTTGTAAGCAAGTTCTTCGGAACCCTGAAGAACGTCTATAATTTCTTCGTTCTCTATTCCAACCAGGATAAAATTTCCTTCGATGGAATGGAAGTTCCTATGACAGAAAGGCCTGAACTGGATCGATGGATCCTGTCCAAATATAACAAACTGGTGAAGGAAGTCACCGAAGAAATGAATCGGTACGATCACATGAAATCTGTACGGAAAATTCAGGAATTCGTGACGGAAGATCTGTCCAACTGGTATATCCGGAGAGCCAGAAGGCGATTCTGGCAGGAAGAACTGAACCAGGATAAAAAATCGGTTTATCTGACCACTTATGAGGTCCTGGTCGGTGTATCCAAATTGATTGCTCCCTTTGCCCCCTTCCTGGCGGATGAGGTTTTCAGCAAATTGACCGGAGAAGAGTCGGTACATATCGCCTTTTATCCCAAAGCAGAGGAATATCTGATCGATGCCAATGTAGAATCCAGGATGGATCTGGTTCGGGATTTGGTCGGTCTGGGACGAGGCACCCGGGAAAAAGAAAAAATCAAAGTCCGGCAGCCCTTGACCAGAATCCTGGTAGACGGGAAGTACGAAGAACTGATTGGCGACCTGACTCCCCTGATCATGGATGAACTGAACGTGAAGGAAGTGGTCTTCGAAAAACAGCTGGATCAGTATATGAACTTTTCCCTCAAGCCCAACTTTAAAGTAGCAGGCCCGGTTTTCGGCGGAAAGATCAAAGACTTCGGAGCGGCGCTGGCAGCAGCAGACGGGGCAGCAGCAGCAGTAAAACTGGAAGCAGGGGAGGAAATCCTTCTAGATGTGGGGGGAGAAGAGACCAGGGTCAACAAAGACCTGGTGGAAGTGAAAATCACCGCCAAGGAAGGCTTCACGGTGGCCATGGAAAACAACCTGTTCACTATTCTGGACACCACGGTTACAACGGAATTGATTCAGGAAGGCCTGGCCAGAGAACTGGTTTCCAAGGTGCAGCAACTTCGGAAGCAGCATGATTTTGAAATGATGGATCATATCCGCATTCAGGTTCAGGCTGATCCGGAGGTACAGGAAGCCATCGAAAAGCATATCCAGTATATTCGAACCGAAACTCTGGCAGAAGAACTGAACTATAGTGGTGAAGATTTGGAAAAATACGACCTCAACGGTCATTCCACCGGTATTCACGTTGAAAAACTGGTTTAAGCAATAAGATAATGGCGGCTCTCGTCGACAGATGAACATTTCTGTCGACGAGAGCCCTTTTATTTGCCGGGTAATGGGTTGCAGAACGGGTATCATCTAATGACAAATCCAGAAAAAGGCCAATCGTTTTAATAGGAGGTGTTCTCAATGATTGAAATCGTCAAGAATTTTCCCGACCCTATGCTGATGGAACCCCAGGAACTTTGTGTCTCCATCTATCAGCCTGCACGCCCGGGAAGTATGGAACTATCGGCCGATCAGGTCACTTACAGGAATATGCTGA
>JBLJBD010000020.1:0-3777 GCA_047637815.1 Anaerovoracaceae bacterium | reverse complement strand
CTCCGGTATCGGACCCGGGATCTGGCCAGCCTTAATTACGACACCTGTGCCTGCGGACGGACCAACGTGCGGATGTCCAAGATCCAGGGACGTTCTGACGATATGCTGATCATTCGGGGGGTCAACGTATTCCCCTCCCAGGTGGAAAGCGCTCTGCTGGAAATCGAGGAAGCCAAACCCCATTACATGCTGATCGTAGACCGGGTGGGAACCATGGACACCCTGGAGATTCAAGTTGAAATCGATGATAGATATTTCAGCGATGAAATGGTAGAATTAAATAAAGTGCGGCAGAAAATCAAACACAAGGTGGAAAGCATACTGGGAATCAGTGTCAACATCAACCTGGTGGAGCACAAGACCATTGCGAGAAGCGAAGGAAAAGCCAAACGGGTCATCGACCGGCGAAAGATATAGGGGAGGACAGGGAGTATGATAACCAAACAACTGACGGTTTTTTTACAGAACGACATTGGAAGACTGGAAGAGCTGACCAGAATCTTAGGAGAGAATGATATCAACATTTCTGCCCTCAGCGTGGCAGAAACCGAAACTTACGGCATCATGCGGATGATCGTCAGCGACATTGACAAGGCGGTGGAGATTCTGAAGGCTGCCGAATTTACGGTCAAAACCACCGACGTCCTGTCCATCCAGTGCCCCGACATTCCCGGAGCCCTCCATAAGGCCTTACTGGTTCTCAGCGGAGCCGGAATCAGCATCCGGTATATGTACGGCTATTCCGACGCCGGAATCGCCCGTCTCATCATCAAGATCTCAGACCCGGAAAAAGGCCGGGAATTGTTGGAAAATCACTTGCAATCCTGCTAAAACTGTGGTATTGTATAGAGGAAGTTAAATTTCGGAAAGCAAAAAGAGTGGGCAAGCCCACTCTTTCACTTTTGTTAGCCGGTAATTAGTTAAATAAGTATTTAAAAATAGGTTTAAGCAGGTGTTAAAATGGCAAAGAAAAAGATCACGGAAGTGGTAGAAGAGCTGCTTTCCGGCTATCTGGAAGAGCAGGGCATGGAGCTCTACAACGTAGAGTTCGTCAAGGAATCAAAAGACTGGTTCCTTCGGGTATTCATCGACAAATTACCCGGAGAGGCAGAGGAACAATATATCAGTACCGATGACTGTGAACGGGTCAGCCGATATCTGAGCGAAAAGCTGGATGAAGTGGACCCCATCGAACAGAATTATTACCTGGAGGTTTCCTCCCCCGGACTGGACCGAACCCTTCTCCGGGAAAAAGACTTCGTCCGATTCGCCGGCCATCCGGTGGAGGTCAGTCTGTACAAGGGGATTGACGGGAAGAAGCATTATACCGGGGAACTGGTAGGTTGGCAGGACGGAAATCTGGTCCTGATCGGAGAAAAGGGAGTGACCCTTTCTTTCCCGGAAGAGGCAGTGGCAAAAACCAAATTACTGGTGATATTTTAGAGGAGGAATTAGTCGGAAAATGAATAAAGAGTTTATCAAAGCAATTGAGGAGCTGGAAAAGGAAAAACAGATTTCCAAGGATATCCTGATTGAAGCCATCGAACTGGCCCTGGTCTCCGCTTATAAAAAGAATTACGGCACCGCTCAGAACGTCCGTGTCGTCATCGACCGGGAACAAGGAGACATTGATGTCTTCATGAAACGGGACGTGGTGGAAGAGGTGGAGGATGATCTGATGGAAATTTCCATCGAGGATGCCCTGGAAATCGACCCTCGTTACAAGGTGGGAGATGCCATCGAGTATCAGGTCACACCCCGGGATTTCGGCCGGATTGCTGCCCAGACCGCAAAGCAGGTAGTGGTTCAGCGGATTCGGGAAGCGGAACGGGGCATGATTTTCGACGATTATATCACCCGTCAGGGAGAACTGATTACCGGAGTGGTTCAAAGAATCAGCAACGAGACCGTCTTCATCAACATGGGACGGGCGGAAGGGATTCTGGCGGCAACCGAACAGGTTCCCGGCGAGACCTACACCGTCAACAACCGGCTGAAGGTCTTCATCATGGATGTGAAAAAGACCACCAAAGGCCCTCAGGTCTACTTGTCAAGGTCTCATCCGGGTCTGGTCAAGCGGCTCTTCGAACTGGAGGTTCCGGAAATTCAGGATGGAACCGTTGAAATCAGAAGCATTTCCCGGGAAGCTGGTTCCAGAACCAAGATTGCGGTACTGGCCAGAGATGAAAACGTGGATCCGGTAGGAGCCTGCGTCGGCCCCAGAGGTACCCGGGTTCAGGCCGTGGTGGATGAAATCTTCGGAGAAAAGATCGACATCATCACCTGGAGCGATGATCCGGAAAAGCTGATCAGCAGCGCCCTTTCCCCGGCTAAGGTGGAAAAGGTCATCATTGGCGGCGATGACAAATCGGCGGTGGTGGTGGTCCCCGACTATCAGCTTTCCCTGGCCATCGGCAAAGAAGGTCAGAACGTCCGGTTGGCAGCCAAGCTCTGCAATTGGAAGATCGACATCAAGAGCCATACCCAGTACTACGACAATGAAGCCCTTCTGCAGCAGGAATACGACGACGCAGAGTATGAAGAAGAGTATATCGAAGAAATCGAAGAATAGGAGCGGAAATCATTGAAAACAAAAGCCAGACCGATGCGTCGCTGTGTGGGATGCATGGAATCAAAGGAAAAAAATCAGCTGATCCGGGTGGCCGGATACGAAGGCCAGGTATCCATTGATCCCACCGGAAAAGCAAAAGGCCGGGGAGTTTATCTTTGTCCCGACCCCCAATGTTTTGAAAAAGCTCAGAAAAAGAAAGCCATCGGCAGGAATCTGGAGATGGAACTGACGGGAGAACAGGTTACAAAGCTATTTGAAGACCTGAAACAATATATTAACAACACAGAAGCGAAAGAATAAAAGCGAGATTTATGAGAAGCAAATTGGAAAGTTACCTGGGATTTGCCAAAAAATCCAGAAATCTGATCAGCGGCACCAATACCTGCCTTCACGGGATGAACCAGGGAAAGGTCCGACTGTTGATCCTGGCCGAGGATCTGGCAGAAAACACCATGGAAAAACTGAAGAAGGCAGCGGAGGATAGAGAAATCGATTACCGGATCATCGGAACCATGGCTGATCTGTCCCGAATATTGGGATATGAAGAGCGGGGTGTATTCGGAATCACCGATAAAAATTTTGCAGATGTAATCAGTAAGGAGATTGACGACAAGTCAGTACGTACAGAAGGGAGGTAGTTCAATGACTATAAAAATCCATGAATTAGCCAAAGAATTAAACATGAATAGCAAGGATCTGGTTGAAAAAGTCCAGACCATGGGCATAGAAGCAAAGAGTCATATGAGCGTACTATCTGAAATAGAGGCAACCGCTGTGAAAAATACCGTTTTACGAAACAAAGCGGCAGCCGAAACAAAAATCGTTAAGGTGGCACCGAAAAAGGTGGAAAAAAGCCCGGACGAAGAGGAACCGAAGATCGTGGTCAAGGCTGCGGTAATTCCGCCTCAGCCCCAGCATCATAAAAATACAAGACCCCAGCAGTCCCGGGAGGACAGGCCCGTTGCCCGTCCCCCTATGGGCAAGCCAGTAATTTCCAAGGACCTGGATCAGCGGTCTCCCAAGCCCCCCATGGGCAAACCGGTAGTGCCCCAGGACCTGGAAAGCCGAACGGTTCCCAAACCGGCGCCCGCCGCACCTAAACCGGTTGAAGCAGCAGTTCATGCAGCGCATACAACAGCTCCTTCGGAAGCCCCAAGACCGGCGGCAGAAACGACTCGCCCAGCGCCCCGTCCGGATCATAGGCC
>JBLJBD010000019.1:0-2249 GCA_047637815.1 Anaerovoracaceae bacterium | reverse complement strand
GAGCACTTCCTGGCCCTGGGGGATGAGGACTTTGACAATGCCCTTCCCGGGGAAATCATCTATAAAGATGAAGAAGGAGCCGTGTGCCGCTGTTGGAATTGGCGGGACGGTCAGCGAACCATGCTCACCGAAAATACGGTCAACGCTTTTCTGATCATCGAATCCGTGGATCCCGGCCGAACAGAAGATCTGAAGGCGGCTGCAAAGTCTCTGGCGGCGCTTACCCGTCAGTATTTAGGAGGTTCTACAGAAATCACTATTTTAGATAGCCACAACCGAGAAATGAACTTGAAAGGGTAAAAGGTGACAGTAATGACAGTTGAAATGCGGCGAAAAGACCGTCAAATGACCGATGAAGAAGCACGGAAAATTTTAGAGGAAGGCCTGTACGGCATCCTTTCCACGGTAGACAAGGATCTGCAGCCCTACGGGGTTCCCATCAGTTACGTTCTGCTGAACGGCTCCATCTATATCCATGGTACCAATGCCGGCGGCCACAAATATACCAACATCGAAGGCAACAACCGGGTCTCCTTTACGGTCGTAGGAAAAACCCAGGTGCTGCCAGACAAGTTCAGCACCTTATACGAAAGTGCCATTGCCTTTGGGACCATTGAATCGGTCTCTGACGAAGAAGAAAAGCTTCTGGCCTTCCGGGAATTCCTGAACAAATACTCTCCGGATTTTTTGACATCAGGGGAACAGTACATCACCACCGCCGGCCCCAAAGCTGCCATGATGAAAATCACCATTCAGCACCTTACCGGCAAACACCGGATATAGCTACATCTTATAAAGCTCCCACCGGCACTCACCCACCAGATATTTGAGTTCGTATACCTTTTCGATTCCGTCGATCTCACTCTGGCAGCGGTAGACGAAGGCTCGGATTCCCGCCGTCTTGATTTCCTCCACGCTGACCACCTTATCCACATTGATCCGCTGGATCCGGCCATCCCGGTCACTGTATCGGAACTTGACCGGATGGGGCTTTTCTTTGGAGCGGAACCAGACAGCTGCCTCAATGGGCTCTGCCAAAATCTTCATTGCTTATACCCTCCCATCATGATAAAGTCGCTATCGTTGGTTCCCCCCTGAACCCCGTCCACCATCCCGTTGGCAAAGGAACCCCGGATGATGGCCCGGGTGCCGTACCGTTCCCGGATCCGGTCCACAGCCTTGTCCAGCGCCCGGAGTTTCTCCGGGTCTTTTTTATCGAAAAAGGAAGCCTGCCGGACTGCATCCTGCTGAAATTCGGAAACGTTTACCCCCAGATGGCGTATGGGCTCCCCTTTCCAGCACTCATCAAAGAGGAGACAGGCGTATTCGTAAATTTCTGTGGTGCTATCAATGGCCTGGGGCAGCTTCAGCTGATGGCTATACCGGAGGAACCCATCGGTCTTGACGGAAACCGACACCAGGGAGGCCAGCCGTCCAAGGCGCCTCAGCCTCATTCCCACCCGCTCCGTCAAGGCCAGCAGAATCATCCGGGCTTCTTCCCGGCTGGTCACATCGTACCGGATGGTGGTGCTGTTGCCCACACCCTTCTGCACGATGTCCCTGTTCAAGGTCACGGGGGAATCGTCCAGACCGTTGGCCAGCTGCCAAACCAGGATCCCCTGGGATTTGAGGAGGGCTTTCATATGATTGGGGTCCGACCGGGCCAAATCCCCTATGGTGTTGATGTTGATCCGCTGAAGCTTGGCAGCGGTGGCCCTTCCCACCATGAACAGCTCGCCCACCGGCAGGGGCCACATCTTTTCTTCCATCTCAGAGGGCCACAAAGTGTGGACCCGGTCCGGCTTTTTCAGTTCGCTCCCCATCTTAGCCAATATCTTGTTGCAGGAAACCCCCACATTAACCGTAAAACCCAGCTCCTCCCTGATCCTTCGACCAATCTGGTGAGCCGCCTCTACCGGATCTCCAAACCGGCTCCGGGAAGCCGAGTAGTCTAAAAAACATTCGTCGATGCTGTACCGCTCCACCAAAGGGGAATATTCCAGCAAAATCCGGTACATGGCGTCGCTGCACCCCATATACAGGTCATACTCGGGAGGAAAGACGGCCAGATTCGGGCACCGCTGCCGGGCTTCGAAGAGGCTCTGACCGGTGCCGATGCCGTAGGCCTTGGCAGGAATGGACTTGGCCAGGATGATTCCGTGGCGGTCCAGCGGATTCCCGGAAACTACCGACGGTATTTCCCGGATGTCCACCGGATACCCTTTTTCCAAAAGGCTGGCTGCTGTCCA
>JBLJBD010000018.1:0-4509 GCA_047637815.1 Anaerovoracaceae bacterium | reverse complement strand
TACCGGGCTGGCTGGAACATCAGCCTGGGATCCCTGGTGGCCAACATCAGTCTGGCCGTCATTCTCATCGGGGTGGGTGTCCTTTTTTACCGGGAAGGCCTTACGGTCAGCCAGATAATCGGGATCGCTCTTTGCCTGGCCGGCCTTTTTTTTATCAATCGTCCGGGAATATAAAGACCGGAGGGTGTCCATTTGACAAATCCCTCCGGTTGATTTAATAGTTGTTACATCGTTTATTTGCGATGTACGATATATCTATTCTCTTCCCCTCACTTGCGGCTGTTTTCCTTTTCCAGATCCAACAGTAATTCTTTGATGTTGATTCCTCCACCATATCCCACCATCTTACCACTGGCACCGATTACCCGATGGCAGGGGATGACAATAGAAATCCGGTTTCGGTTGTTGGCCAGACCGACAGCCCGGGAAGCTTTCGGGTTTCCGATCATCTCTGCCACTTCTTTATAGCTTCTGGTTTCCCCATATGGAATGGTGCGCAGGGCATCCCATACCCGAACCTGGAATTCCGTTCCCTCAGTCAGCAGGGGAAGTCCGAACTCTTTCCTCTCACCGCGGAAGTATTCTTCAAGCTGCTCTTTCGCTTGCAGTATAATGGGTGTCTCTTCTACCTCATAGGGTCCGTCATATTCGGCAGCGAACCGGATTTCGTCTCCGAAATCGATGTAGTTGATCATGCCCCGCTGCTCGCCGATGGTGATGACACCGGCAGGCATGTGCCGATATACGCTTATTTTCTGCATGGCTCCTTCACCCTTTCCTGTAACAGTTCCCCACCACACCGACAGCGATAACGGTGGGTTCGGGTAACGAGAGGTGACTTCCTCTGTCTTCGAAACACTGTACCGCAACTAAGGCATGTGATGATATATCTGGCCGGTCTTTCGGTTATTGCCTGCTCTTGGATGCCTAGCAGGGAGGCAGAAATCGTCCTTCTGATCTGGTAACCGAAGGCCTGATTCATCTGATTCCCGTAAGCCTTCCAAAGAGAGCTGTGGTTCTGGCATCCGGGACAGGTATGGAGAATCTCGTGAGCCAGGATTTCTTTAATCGCAGGCTTTCCTCCTTCCAGAATCACGGAGGAGACTTCTATTCGAAAAGAGCCGTCTTTCATCCGACAGCATCCCAGTCGCTTTTTTGCTCGACCGTTGATCAGGACTTGATCATCGATCCGGTCCGACAAGGGAATTCCTAAAGAATGGGCTTCCCCTATTACGTCCTTCAGCCAGTCATTGATAATGTTGTAATCTGTCATGATTTCTTCTTTTTATCCTATTTTTATGGACAGTGTTTCACGTGAAACTCAGGCCAGAGACCTTAGAAGTTCAACGATTCTTTCCAGTTCTTCCCGATTGAAGCATTGTATTTCCAGTTTCCCTTTGGTGCCGCTCATCTTTAACTGAACTTTGGTACCTAAGATGGATTTCAGTTCATCCTCTACAGCGGCTATGTCTGAAGATTTCTTTCTCTTCAATGGTTTTTTCTTGCCTGCCCGGGTCTGGGCCAGCTTTTCCATCTCCCGCACGGATATTTCTTCCTTGGCTGCATACTGGGCCAGTTCGATCTGCCGGGCCTGACTTTCAATCGTAATCAAGGCTCTTGCGTGACCGGTGGTTAGTTTTCCTTCTGTTACCAAATCCTGAATTTCCTCCGGCAGTTTCAGCAGCCTTATGGCATTGGTGATGTAAGGACGGCTTTTTCCTACGCTCCTGGATACTTCCTCCTGAGTCAGGCCGAAGCTGCCAATCATTTCAGCGATGGCTCTGGCCTCTTCCATTGGATTCAGATCTTCCCTCTGCATGTTCTCGATGATAGCTACCAGCATATTCTGTTCTTCTGTCAGCTCTCGTACAATGCAAGGGACTTTTTTTAATCCTGCCTTTCTGGCGGCTCTCCATCGCCGTTCCCCGGCAACGATTTCAAATCCCTTCTCAGCCCGCCGCACCATGATTGGCTGGAGAATGCCGTGAATTTCGATGGAATCTGCCAGTTCCCGAATTTTTTCTTCGTCAAAGTGCTTACGGGGCTGCCGGCTGTTTGGGTTCATTTCATGGATATCCAAATAGATCAGTCCATTATCACCCTGATGTCCGGACATCTCCGGATCCCGGACATCGGCCGGGCCTATTTCTATGTCTTCAAACAAAGCACTGAGACCCTTTCCAAGTCCACCCTTTCTGCTTGCTACCATTCGGAACCTCCCTCCATCTCCAGGAATTCTTCAGCAAACTCCAGATAGGCAAGAGCCCCTTTGGATTTCGGGTCATATTCGGTAATGGGAAGGCCAAAGCTTGGTGCTTCTGCCAACCGGATGTTTCGGGGAATCACTGTTGAATATACCTTAGATTTGAAATATTTTTTAACTTCATTGACTACCTGAATGGAAAGGTTGGTTCTCCCATCAAACATGGACAGAATGACACCCTGGATTTCCAACTTCGGATTGAGGCTTTTGCGGACCAGGTCGATGGTGCTGACCAGCTGACTTACTCCTTCCAGGGCATAAAACTCACACTGAATGGGAATCAGAACACTGTCCACGGCTGTCAGGGAGTTGATGGTAAGCAATCCCAGGGACGGGGGACAGTCAATAAAGATATAGTCGTATTTGTCCCGAACGCTGTCCAGTGCCCGTTTCAGCCGTTTTTCCCTGCCTTCCAGCTTGACCAGTTCTATCTCAGCTCCAGCCAGCTGAACACTGGCAGGAACGATATCCAGATTCTTGACGATGGTGGGAAGAATGGCTTCTTCTACTTTCATCTTCTCGTCGATCAGTACCTCGTAGGTGGTCTTCTCCAGCCCCTTCTTCCGAATGCCGATGCCACTGGTCGTATTTCCCTGGGGATCGATGTCCAGGATCAGTACCTTTTTTCCTTTTAGGGCCAGGCATGCTGCCAGATTGATATTTGTAGTGGTTTTACCCACTCCGCCCTTCTGATTGAATATTGCTATTGCTTTTCCCAAAGTAAATCCTCCATATCGCTGATTTCATAAATCAATTATATATCATCCCAGGCGCTGCCACCACAGTTATTTTCTTTTCGTCGGATGTTTCACGTGAAACATCATGAAAAAAGAGCTGTTGACTGGTCACTTCAACGGCTCTTTTGCTGGGGTTCCGGCTTTTCTTGGATAAGATGCCGGTGTATGTTTTATTTTATTGATGATCAGGATGACATGGCTGGATTCCAGTCCGGGAATTGTCACCCTTCGCTCCTCGGAGAGAATCCCCCCCAGTGTACGGACAGCGCCTCCGCTGCTTTTTATTTCCTGAAGGGCTTCCGGTCCTTTATAAGCCAGCAGGGTTCCGCCGACTTTTAAAAAGGGCAGAGTATATTCAGACAGGACTGCCAGGTTGGCTACGGCCCGGGATACACAAAGGTCGTATTGCTCCCGGTGCTCCTTCATTCTGGCCAGGTCCTCTGCTCTTCCGTGAAGGGTCCGGACATTGGCAATACCCAGTTCTCCGGTGAGTTCATCAATGATCTTCAGCCTTTTTTTCAATGAATCCATCAGGACGAACTGCTTATCCGGGAATACCAAAGCAAGAGGAATGCCGGGAAAACCAGCTCCGGTCCCCACATCAATGATTCGATCCGCTTCTTCCATTTCCGGAAAGGGGCTGCAGGTCAAAGAGTCCAGGAAATGCTTTCGGATAAACTCTTCCCGGTCCGTGATCGCAGTCAGATTGACCTTATCACTCCAGGAAAGAATCCCATCCATATAAGCAAGAAACCGGCTTATCAACCTTTCATCGGTTGGAATCCCCAATTCCATGATTCCCTGCCGCAGGAGGAGCTCAGCTTTTGATTGTTCCATTGTCTCTCCCCTTTTCCTTCCGTTTTTCCTTCTCCAGATGAATCAACAGCACGTTGATGTCCGCCGGTGATACACCGGAAATTCTGGAAGCCTGACCCAGGGAAGCAGGATGCAGCTGGTTCAGCTTTTGCCAAGCCTCGATTCGCAAACCATCGATTTTGCTGTAGTCCATATCGGTGGGCAGCTTTTTTTCTTCCATCCTTCGAAATCGCTGAATCTGCTGCAGCTGCTTTCCGATGTAACCTTCGTACTTAATCTGTACTTCAATTTGCTCTCTGGCATGACGGCTCAGAGTCGGCCGTTTGGGATCCAGTTGTTCTAAATCCTGATAAGAAATCTGAGGACGACGGAGAAGGTCTGCCAGAGAATACCTGCCCTTCAGTGAACCGCTGTCCTTTTCTTCCAGAAGTCTTTCCGCCTGACCAGGTTTGATAAAGGTCTCTTCCAGTCTTTGGATCTCCTGCTTTACCAATTCCTTTTTATTACAATATCTTCTATATCTTTCCTCTGTTACCAATCCCAGGGATTTCCCTTTTTCTGTCAAACGAAGGTCTGCGTTGTCCTGCCTCAGAACCAGCCTGTATTCAGCTCTGGAGGTCATGATACGATATGGCTCATTGGTACCTTTTGTGGTCAAATCGTCGATGAGAACGCCAATATAAGCCTCACTTC
>JBLJBD010000017.1:0-3302 GCA_047637815.1 Anaerovoracaceae bacterium | reverse complement strand
TTTACTTTACTTTCGGCCAAAAAAAAGATATAATTATGTGCGTTAATGTTCAGAATACAGCACCGAAAAGTTCAAGGGTGTTCAGAATCAGGAGGATAAAATTAATATGAAAGCAACTTATGTTTCAAAGGAAAAAAACGATGTCACCTTCACCATGGAGTTTACTGCCGAGGAGTTCGAGCAGGCCGTGATCAAAGCGTATCAGGCCAATAAGGACAAGTTCGCGCTGGATGGTTTCCGGAAGGGCAAGGCGCCCAGAAAGCTGATCGAAGCCAAGTATGGAGAGGACGTATTCTTTGAAGATGCCATCAACGACATGTTTGCTGATGCTTATCCCGAAGCTCTGAGCGCGTTGGACCTGCAGGTCATCGACCGGCCCCGTGCTGAATTCAGCGAAATCGAAAAGGGCAAGGATTTCACCGTGACCATCCATGTTGAGGTCTATCCGGAAATCGAAGTCAAAGACTATAAGGGAGTCAAGGTAGAAAAGGCCGAATTCCCCGTAACCGAAGAAGATGTGAATAAAGAGCTGGAAGCTCTCCAGAAGAGAAACTCCAGAATGGTCCTGGCGGACCGGCCGGTTCAGGACGGAGACATGGTCCTGCTGGATTACATGGGTTTTGTCGGCGAAGAACAATTTGACGGCGGAACGGCTGAGCGGTATCCTCTGAAAATCGGTTCCGGATCTTTCATCCCCGGTTTTGAAGAACAGCTGATTGGCGCTGCCGTTGGTGAAGCAAGAGATGTAACGGTTACCTTCCCGGAAGAGTACCATGCACCGGATTTGGCAGGCAAAGAAGCCATCTTCAAGTGTATCGTCCACGAAATCAAGGAAGAAGAGCTTCCTGAACTGAATGATGATTTTGCCAAGGACGTCAGCGAAGCAGATACCCTGGATGAGCTGAAAGCTGAAACCAGAGAAAAACTGGAAAAGGCCGCCGAATCCAGAGCACTGAATAAAATGAAGAACGATGTGATCGAACAGGTATACCTGGCCAACGACATCGATGTACCCAATGTCATGGTTGAGGAAGAAATCGATGCCATGATGAACGAATTCAACCAGCAGCTGAGCTACCAGGGTCTGACTCTGGATCAGTATTTCGCTTTTCTGCAGAAGGACGCTGCTTCCTTCCGGGATGAGCTGAGAGAAGAAGCCGGCAAGAAAGTGAAGACCAGAATGCTGGTGGAAGCCGTAGCCAAGGCGGAAGACATCAAAGCCACGGAAGAAGAGCTGGACAAGGAGCTGGAACTGATGGCGGCCCAGTACAAGCTGGATGTGGCCAAGATTAAGGAAATGCTGGGAGCAGAAAACTTCTCCTACCTGGAAAAGGATATTAAAATCCGAAAGGCCGTAGATTTCATGTTTGAAAACGCTCAGATCGGCTAAAACCCTCTGACGGACCAATTGCTATATCGACACAATGAAATGAAAAGGAGGGATGAACATGCCACTGATTCCATACGTTATTGAACAGACCAGCCGGGGAGAGAGGTCCTACGACATCTATTCCAGACTGCTGAAGGACCGGATCATTTTCCTGGGAGAAGCCATCGACGAGCACATTTCCAGCCTTATCGTCGCCCAGCTTCTGTTTCTGGAAGCCGAAGATCCGGATAAGGATATCAGCATCTACATCAACAGTCCGGGCGGTTCTGTGACAGCCGGGATGGCCATTTATGACACGATGCAATATATCAAGCCGGATGTTTCCACCATCTGCATCGGTATGGCCGCCAGCATGGGCGCCTTCCTTCTCTCCTCCGGAGCAAAAGGAAAAAGGTATGCCCTGCCCAATGCGGAGATCATGATCCACCAGCCCCTGGGAGGCTTCAGCGGCCAGGCGGAGGATATCCGGATACACGCAGACCGCATCATCAAGATGCGGGAAAACCTGAATAAGATACTGAGTGCCAATACGGGCCGGGATATCGAACTGATCCGCAAGGATACAGATCGGGATAATTTCCTGGAAGCCGAAGAAGCACTGGCTTATGGCATCATCGACAAGGTGATCGCTAGACGCTGAACGGGGGAAAAATGAATAAACAAGACGAAAACAAACTGAAATGTTCCTTCTGCGGAAAGACCCAGGACCAGGTCCGGCGGCTCATTGCCGGTCCCGGCGTATTCATCTGTGATGAATGCGTGGAACTCTGCATGGACATTATTGAAGAAGAATTATCGGAACAGATGGACGATCAGGGAGGGGTTCAGGAAAAGCTCAAGCTGCTGAAGCCTGCTGAAATCGCAGCCATCCTGTCCGAGTACGTCATCGATCAGGACGATGCAAAAAAAGCCCTGGCGGTGGCGGTGTACAACCATTACAAGAGGATCAACCAGATCGGTCAGCCTGCTGATGATGATGTGGAGATTCAGAAGAGCAACATCGTCATGATCGGGCCTACCGGTTCCGGCAAGACCCTGCTGGCTCAAACCCTGGCCAAGATTCTTAATGTACCCTTTGCCATTGCCGATGCTACCGCTCTGACAGAAGCCGGATATGTGGGGGAGGATGTGGAGAACATCCTGCTGAAGCTGATCCAGGCGGCGGACTACGATATGGACAAGGCCCAGAAGGGAATCATCTATGTGGATGAGATCGACAAGATCGCCCGGAAATCGGAAAATGTGTCCATCACCAGGGATGTCAGCGGTGAAGGGGTTCAGCAGGCTCTGCTGAAGATTCTGGAAGGAACGATTGCCAGTGTTCCCCCACAGGGAGGAAGAAAGCATCCCCAGCAGGAATTCCTGCAGTTCGACACCACCAATGTTCTCTTTATCTGCGGTGGAGCATTTGACGGGCTGGACAAGATCATCCAGCGAAGAATCGGGGAAAAGAGCATTGGGTTCAACTCCGATGTGACCCACAACAAGCTGGAAACCTCGGAGATCATCCGAAAAGTTCAGCCGGAGGATTTGATCAAATACGGGCTGATCCCCGAATTCATCGGACGTCTGCCGGTAGTGGTCACCTTAAATGAACTGTCCAGGGAAGCCTTGGTACGGATCATCACGGAACCGAAAAACGCGCTGATCAAACAATACAAGAAACTCTTCGCCATGGATAACGTGGAATTGGAGATCGATCAGGAGGCGGTTCTGCGGATTGCGGAAAAGGCTATCGAGAGAAAGACCGGAGCCCGGGGGCTGCGGAGCATCCTGGAAAAGATCATGACCGACATTATGTACGACATACCGTCCCGAGGGGATGTGCGGAAATGCATCATCACCAAAGGCACCATAGAACATGAAACGTTGCCGACTTTGGTCCTGGAAGACCCTGAAAAGGCGAAGAAGG
>JBLJBD010000016.1:0-2703 GCA_047637815.1 Anaerovoracaceae bacterium | reverse complement strand
GCCCGATTAAGCCGGGAAACCAGTTTGTTTTTATATTCTTCCTCACGAATTGTTTCCATGATATTTCGTCCTCCTTACAGTTAATATACCCCCTACCCGTATATTAAAACCAAAAAAATCAGAGCCCTTTTTACAGGCTCTGCTTCTGGTCGACAGGTATTCGTACGGTGAACCGGCTTCCCTCTCCGATTCGGGACTCTGCCAGGATGGATCCACCGATCTGCTTCAGATTCTGGGCTGCCACATAAAGTCCGATGCCCTCTCCTTCCACATCATCATTGCCTCTTTCCCGATAATAGGCATCAAAAATCCGTTCCAGATTTTCCGTCATGATACCGCGGCCCGTATCGGAAACCACAATCTCAAGCAGGCTGCCCTCCGAAGAATCAACAATCTTAGAATCAATGGTCACCATTCCACCGGAATCCGTATATTTGTACCCGTTGGTGATCAGGTTATAAATACTCTGACTCAGTTTATAGCGGTCTGACACTACCCATATTTTCGGGTCCTGTTTCCAGGTAAAACGAATTCCTTTCAAATCGAACTGGGCCTTCAGACCTTCGGCCACCTGGCGGATCAATCCGGAAATTTCCAGATTCTCCATTCGGATCTTTTCCAGCTCCCCCTCTGCATCGATCATATTGCTCATGTTTCGGATGATTTCATTGAGGTTCTCAATCTGAATCTGACACTTCTGCAATTCTTCATCGGTAACGTTGATAACCCCGTCCCGGAATCCCTCCAGGTGGGTGCTGAGG
This sequence comes from Anaerovoracaceae bacterium, assembly GCA_047637815.1. GTDB lineage: Bacteria > Bacillota > Clostridia > Peptostreptococcales > Anaerovoracaceae > UBA5559. Next base: position 1,942 of record JBLJBD010000016.1, on the reverse strand, counting down.
ATGGTCAGAGGGGTCCGGGTTTGATGAACCAGTTCGTCGATCAGTTTCTTCCGGCTGGTCTTTTTCAGTTTCAGATTCCGATGGAGAGTCTCCAGGCTTTCCTGAACAACCCGGATCTCCCGTACCTTGGAACGGACCTTCTCTGTGTTTTTACCCAGGTCCATATCGATGGCCATATCCGCTGTTGACATGATATCCCGGCTCATCCGCCGGCTGATCCAATAGGCAAAGATTAAGGCAAAGAAGACCAGTACTGACAGGGTGATTCCGCTGTTAATCATGAGGGAGCTTTGAAAACTATTAATTTCAAAGGTATCCCTTAGGGTTCCTTGCCGGATGATGTTGAGTTCCCCCAGAACGATGCCGTTTTTCATAATAGGGGAGGTATCTATTTCGGTCAGATTATCGGTCTGACCCAGATTTCTCATCATGTGTCCGCCCATCATCCCCCGCTGGTTGCGGGAAACATCTGCAAGGACAACCCCCTCACTGTCTATCAACTGAATCCCCACGATCGGACCGGATAAATGAGCCTGGAGCAATATGACCAGCTGACGCGCATTGTAGTCCGGTGTCGTCAAGGTCTCTTCCGCCACCTGAAGGATCTGCCGGGCATGTTCCTGATAGTTTTCGTTGTAATAACTGACAAAATACCGGTTCATCAGGGCACTGAGAACAAAAGAATTCAAAAGAACCGAAATGACCACGGTCATGATCAGGACGATCATCCATTGTTTTTTAATGGTCATCACAGTTCCCTCCAAATACATATCCCGCGCCATAGCGGGTTTTCAAATATACCGGGCTTTTGGGATCCTCCTCGATTTTTTGCCGAATCCGCTTAATATAGCTGTCGATGTTCCGATCATACCCTTCATAATCCGGGCCATATGCCATTTCTATAAGCTGTTCCCGGGTCAGCACCTGACCCCGGTTCCGGAAGAGAGCTTCCAGAAGACCATATTCTGCAGAGGTCAAAGGAATCTCGGTTTGATCGTGGTAGAGGGTCCGGCTGCTGGTATGCAGGGAGAGTTTCCCGCATTGATAAATCAATTCTTCCCCTTCGCCATAAATCCGCTTCAGCAGGCGCTTTGTACGAAGAATCAGTTCCTTGGGGCTGAAGGGCTTCAATACATAATCATCGGCTCCGATGCGAAACCCCTTCACCCGGTCTACTTCTTCCTGACGGGCGGTCAGCATGATCACCGGTACCTCCGATATCCTCCGGATTTCTGTCAGTACCTCAAACCCGTCGATTCCGGGCATCATCACATCCAGGATTACCAGGTGTACCTGCTTCCGGTTAAAAAGCTCCAGTGCCTGAAAACCGTCTTCGGCTTCCAGGCACTCAAACCCTTCTTTCAGAATATATTTGGATACGATCTCCCGAATCTCCTTCTGGTCTTCCACCAGCATGATCCTATACAAGGTGTATCCTCCTTTTCTTACTTTTGACGGATGATCTGCTTTCTGCGCAGGTATTCCTCTTCGTCGATTTCTCCTTTGATATAGCGCATATTCAGACTTTCCATCACCTCATCCGACGTTCTGTCATGGTGACTTGGCCTTTTTTTCATCACAACCACTGTGATCAGGACAGCTATGGCAAGCAGGACCAGACTCAACAAAAACCCGCCGTGAAAACCGAAAAAACCTCCCGGCCCACCGCACCAATCAGCAACACCATTATATCCTCTTCCAAACATCATTTCAATTACCCCCTTCAGACAATAGGTTTCAATATCCTTACAACAGAAGAATACCAGTCAATTATGACTGAATTATGGCAATTTCATTTTTATTGTTGTATAATAGGAAAAGTTGTTATTGAAACCGGTTTTATAATATGGTGAATTATGAAAAAAGAGCTCTTAGTCAATCTGAATAATCTTCTGCTTTCTCTATCTGAGGTAGTAGATTACATCAATCCCTCTGTGGATCA
>JBLJBD010000015.1:0-9115 GCA_047637815.1 Anaerovoracaceae bacterium | reverse complement strand
TGGAAACGGTTGATTTAAATGTAGGTAATTTCTGGTTCGAAAAGGCACCAGCCCAATAATCTGGTCTTTATTGCTAGAGGAACGGTACTTAGAACACTTGCGGATTCCCTTTGACGATACGACCTTGCCTCTTCCTTCTCATTTGACTCTTTGTACTGTCATTAATGCCGGCAGCAAAGGCGAACTGGATTATTCTCTCCTGTACCCCGCTATGAAATTTATCAAGGAAAAAGGATGGGCAGTAAATGGGGATATTTATGGAAAAATCCTTCTGCGAACCCACATCAATGACAAATATTGTCGATATTTTGAAATAAAAATTCCTGTAGAAAGGGCTTGAGTCTAAAGGGGCTTCATGCTTTAGAATGAAATTGTTAATTGTTAAACAAACAAAACAAGGAGGTTCTATTATGATGAAGTCATTATTCAAACCGGAAACAATCAATAACTGCACCATTCCCAACAGGCTTATCGTTACTGCCATGGTGACCAACTTCAATAACGAAGATGGTACACTTACTGAAAAATTCATCAAATACCATGAGGAAAAAGCAAAAGGTGGCTGGGGTCTGATTATAACCGAGGACTATGCGATAGGTCCAAGTGCAAAGGGCTATCAGTACATTGCCGGCCTTTACAATGATGAGCAGATCCCGGCCAATAAAGTATTGACCGATACCATCCATCAATATGAATCCAAGATTTTTTGCCAGATCTACCATCCTGGCAGGCAGTCCAGCAGCATGGTCAACGGCGGCCTTCAGCCGGTAGCGCCTTCTGCCATTCCGTGTCCCTGGTGCCGGGAACTTCCACGAGATATTACCATCGAGGAAATAAAAGAAGTCGTCAGCCAGTTCGGCGATACCGCCCTTCGGGCAAAAAAGTCTGGCTTTGACGGAGTGGAAGTCCATGCAGCCCACGGTTATCTGTTGGCGGAATTCCTGTCACCCTATACAAACAAACGAACTGATGAATATGGAGGTGGATTTGAAAACCGCATCCGGATTCTGAAGGAAGTAATTGCGGATATCCGCAGCAAGGTTGGAGACGATTTCCCTGTCATAGTAAGGATTTCAGGGGACGAGGCAGTCGAGGGAGGCAGAACAATTGCCGAAACCAGAGCCTTGGCAATGGAAATTGAAGATATGGGCTTTGATGCCATTCACGTCTCAAGTGGTGTATACGGTGATTTCAACAAAGGAATCGTCTCATCCATGTACGAAGAACACGGATGGGCCGTGGAGTTTGCCGCTGAAGTAAAGAAGCTGGTCAACATCCCGGTTATTACGGTTAATCGAATCAATGATCCCAAAATGGCGGACGCCATCATCACTTCAGGAAAAGCGGATTTTGTGGGAATGGGCCGTGGCTCTCTGGCCGACCCTCATTTACCCAATAAAGCAAAGTCCGGCGATTTTGAATCCATCCGATATTGTCTGGGCTGCCTTCAAGCCTGCGTCATGCATCTGCTGACCGGTACCGGCATCTCCTGCGTCGTCAATCCGGAAATCGGACTTGAATACAAAACCGACTACAGCAAGACATCCAATCCCAAGAAAGTCATGGTAATAGGCGCCGGCCCTGGAGGGCTCGAAGCCGGTTTGATAGCTGCCAAGCGTGGCCATAACATCACCATCTTCGAACGGCAATCTGATATTGGCGGTCAGTTCCGTTCCGCTGCCTATCCACCCTGCAAGGGAGAGTTGGCCACCTTTACATCCTGGCTCCGAAGTGAGCTGAAAAAACAGGGGGTCGAAATCCGACTGAACACTTCCGTTACACCGGAGCTCATAAAAGATTTCGCTCCCGATTCCATCATTCTTGCTACCGGAGGAGAACCGGTGAAGTTTGACATCCCCGGAATTGATAAAGGTCATGTGGTATTTGCAGAGGATGTACTACTGGGCAAGGTTCCCGTCAATGACCTGGTAGTGGTCTGCGGTGGCGGAGAGGTCGGCGGAGAAACCGCTGCAGCTCTGGCTCTGGAGGAAAAGAGAGTTTCTGTGGTTGAAATGCTTCCGGAGATGCTGAAAGATCTGGATTCTATACAGACCATCTCCCTGACCAATATCCTGAACAAGTATGGCGTTGAACGCCACCTGAATACGAAGGTCATCGAAATCAAAGACGACTCCGTGGTCTGCGAAAAGGATGGTTCCACCTATTCCATTCCTGCGGCAACCGTAGTCCTGGCTTTCGGATACAAACCTTACAACCCACTGGAGGAAGTAGCTAAAACTTTATGTGGGGAAGTCCACACCATCGGCGCAGCCGTCCGGACTAGCAATGCGGAGGTTGCCGTTCAGGAAGGGTTCCAGGTGGGACTGAAGATTTAGTGTTTCTGCGCGGTACAATTTTTCACTTCCTTAACATCAAGAAATGCCCGGAGGTCGTTCTCCGGGCATTTCTTTCTTATATTGGGCTTCTGTCTGTGTGCTATTTGTTATCCCTACACCATCACAAACCCCAAAATCAGGAATGCGATGATGGCCAGCCCGAAGGGAATAGCTACCAGGGGTGCTGAAGACTTGAAGTAGTCTACGTTGGTTACCTGGGTGGAGGCGGAGGTCAGGATGACCGTGTCGCTGTAAATGCAGATGTGTCCGCCGAAGCATACGGCCGAAATCAGCGCGCCGGAGGCCAGGGCATAGGGCACTCCCAAAGCAGCTGCCAAAGGTCCGACGATGGGGAAGGCGATGGCTGCCAGGCCCCAGAAGCTGCCGGATGCAAAGGACAGCAATCCGATGACCACGAAGATCATCACCGGCAGCAGGGACGGATTCAGGCTTTCTGAAGCTCCCGCCGTTACCATGTCAATCAGGCCCAGAGTCGTATTGACATCCACGAACATATAGGCCAACAGGATGATGATGATCAGGGGGAACATATCGGTCAGACCCCGCATGATGGAGTCGATGGCCTGGCTGAAATTCATCAGCCGCTGAGGCAGATACATGACAATGCAGAGGACCAGGGCGGCAAAGAGTCCAACCACCATATCTTCCGTCACCACGGTGAGAACTGCCACCAGCAGGATGGGGGCTAGGAAGTTGATGGCTCTCAGCTTCTTACCTTCCATCTTCTTCTCTTCATCGGGGATTTCAACCAGGGCCGCTTTGGATTCCGGGGACAGGACCTCGCCGGTTTCCAGGGCTCGCTGGTTGGCCTTTTTCATGGGGCCAAACAGGGGAATGATTCCCAGGATAAAGAGGGGTACGATCAGGACAGCCAGCCAACCGTAAACAATGAAGGGCATGGCCTGAATATAGGCGCCAACCGCACTGAGGCTTCCGGTCATGCCGGCTTCTTCCATCTGAGTGCCCATAAAGGCTCCCCAGGTGGAGAAGGGAATAATGGCGCAGACTGTGACACCGGTAGAGTTGACGATATAGGCAAGCATTTCCCGGGGCACCTTGTGGTCATCGGTCAGGTCCCGTACAGCCGCACCGACGGCCAGACAGTTGAGATAATCGTCGACAAAAATGATAATTCCAAGGATCCAGCTTCCAATCATGGAAGATTTCCGGGTTTTCAGCAGTTTTCTGGCAATACCGGCAAAGCCCAGCACTCCTCCCGAATCCTGCATCAGGGCAATCAGTGCCCCAAAAAGGCCAACTACCAGAAGCACCCAGACGGTTCCTTCATCGGTAGCCGTTGCATAGAAACCATCGATAAATTGCCAGAAGGCTTCCAGCGGATTGAATTGAGCCAGCATCAGATAGGCGGCCACAACTCCTCCCACAATGGAGATGACGGTGCTTTTTGTCCAGAGAGCCAGCACCAGCACGATCAGCGTGGGGATCAGAATAAATATTCCGTAGTCCATTTTATTGCTCCTTTCCACTTTCCTTTATTTATATTAACGGAAGCTTTCTTCCGTCAAAGCAATGTTCGCCATAGCCAGGGCAAAGATCTTAGCATTTTTAACCAGGCTGTCCACCCTGATGTATTCGTTTTCTTCGTGACAGGTGTCCTCTTCTCCCGGGAATATGGGCCCCCAGGAAACCACGTCCGGAATGGCCTTGGCATAGGTCCCCCCGTATTCCAGGTTGTATCCTCCCGATTCCCCCATTACCCGTTCATAGGCTTGATCAAAGGCCTTCAGAAAGGGCCGGTCTTTTCTGACGTAGACTGCCGGCATATAGCCCTTTTCTTCTATAAGACCTCCGAATTCTTCAGCCAGATTGCGGAAGGTTTCCCGGATTTTCTCTTCGTCACTCCCGTAGGGAAACCGGACGTTGATGTTCACATGGATTTTTCGATCCAATGTATAAGCTAAGGTGGGGGAGAACACATTCCGGTGAACGAATTCCCCCTGATAGTATTCCGTTTCGCTGTACAGGCCCAGGTCTTCTCCCTCAGTGGATTCAAACCGGTCCCCCAGCATGGCCAGGAATTTTACTCCTTTGGTGGGTTCCAGGATTTCCGATTCCAGCATGGAGCGGATCTGTTTTCCCATCTCTACCAAGGCATTGATCCCTTTTTCCGGCTGACAGGAATGGACGGACCGGCCTTTTGTCTCCAGTTGTTTTTCTTTGCCATCCGGCATTTTTAATACTGCCTGGCATTCTCCCGGGACCACGTTGACCGCCTTTCCGGCTTCCACTGATTCCAGTACCGCTTTTTTGCCCTGGGGCTTCCCCTTTTCCAGGGGTATGATCAGTTCCAGATCCATGCCGCCTTTTTCTACGTTGCAGATGGGAAAGGATCCGTCAGGAGTGAAGCCATAATCGGGCAATGGGAATTTTTCCACATAGGCTTCCATGTCGATCCAATGGGTTTCTTCCCGGGTTCCCAGAATCAGCTGGATTTCCTTGTTTAAGGGGATTCCCAGTTTTACCAACGCTTCCATGGCTGTCATCACCGCTATTACGGCTCCCTTATCGTCCAGGGTTCCCCGGCCATAGAGTTTTCCTTCCCGGACCTCCGGTTCAAAGGGGGGACTGATCCACTTCGACTCATCCCCGGGATCCACCACGTCCACATGGGCCAGAACCCCGAGTATTTCTTCCCCTTCTCCCGCTTCTACCAAACCGATTTCTCCATTCAGCAGGGCTTTGGTCCTTAAACCCATCCGGAGTCCCAGGTCCAGCACATAATCCAGCGCTAGAGAAACCTGCTCCCGGTCTTCGGTCATACTGGGTATTGCCACCAGCTCTTTGCAACGGCTGACCATTAAATCTCTATTATCTTCAATGAATCTTTCAATCGATTGAAGGATGTTTTCCTGTATCACGGTTTCACCTCAAAAATAAGATAACGTGTTATATCGCCTAAAATATAACACGTTATCTTTATGCTGTCAACCAGGTTATTTCATCAGCCCCCGGACGATGGTGGTCAGCATGCACCGGGTGGCTTCCCCAATGTCAAAGGACCCTTTGCAGATGATCCAGTCCATAAAAATCCCCCGTTCCGCCCGGAGAAAAAGTTCCGCCAAGCCCTCGGCGCTGCAATCCAGATCGTACCGTCGCTTCAGGGAGACAATCAGCTTGAAGTCATGATCCTCGTAGCCCTGATTATCCATTGCGATGATCAGGGAACGGTTATCGTGGAGAACGCCTTGGGAGGTGAAATAGACCTGAAGTAGATCGTAGCCCAGCTCTTTCGCCAGGTTCCGGTTCATCACTGCGTTCATTTCAATATAATCCTCATAGGAGCAGGTTTCGTCCAGTTCAAAGGCCAAGGCCCATTCCCGGGTAAAAACATCCCGGAACAGATCCAGGATGATCTCATCCTTTGAATTATAATATTTGTAGATGGCTCCGGTGGTCACCCCTGCATGGGAGGCGATTTCCCGGACACTGGTGCCCTTGTACCCCCGTTCCACAAAAAGTTTTTTGGCGGCATGGAGGATGGCTTTCTGGGTTTTTTCTGCTTTCCCGTTGGGTTTCTTATTCATACGCTCTTCCTTCTAATAAATAAATCCGATTCAATCAACAAAATCCCGCTTGGGTCCTTCTTTGGAGAAATCTACCTGGATGGTCACATGGTCGATTCCCTGTCCCGAAGCGATGGCTTGAATGCTATCTTTCATTGCGATGATCTGATCTGCCGGCGCATCATCTTCCACCAGGATGTGGGTGGTAAGCTGATTCCTTTCCCCTTCCAGGGACCAAAGATGGGTATGATAGACGGCTGCCACATGAGGCACTTTTCCGATTGCTTCTTCCAGTTCGGTTACCGACACCCCCCGGGGAACTCCCTGCAGAAGCACCCTCATTAGCTCCCGGATATTCTTGAATACATTAAAAAGAACAAAGAGGGTGATTCCCACCGATAAAAGAGGGTCCAGGACGGGCAGGTCGGCAAAGAGCATCACGATCCCGGCAATCAGGACCGCGATCCACCCCAGGACATCCTCCAGCAAATGCCAGGAAACCACCTTTTCGTTCAGGGATTTTCCCTTTCGGAGACGCAGAACCGCCGCACCGTTGACCAGGATTCCCAATAGGGCGAAAAGCACCATCCCTTCCGGATGAACTTCCTCCGGACGGAATATCCGGGGAATCGACCGGGACAGGACCAGGGCAGAGCCAGCTACCAGTACCACGCTGTTGATCAGGGCTCCAAGCAGGGAGAACCGGGCATATCCAAAAGAATATTCCTCGTCAGGTCCCTTCCTCGAAAAACGCTGAAAATACCAGGCCATCCCCAGGGATATGGAATCCCCCAGATCGTGAAGAGCGTCCGAAAGAATCGCCATGCTGTTGGTCAGGATTCCGCCTATGATTTCCGCTATGGTAAAGGACAGGTTCAGGAAAAAAGCCAAGCGGATGTTCCCTTCCCCGCCGTGGTCATGGTGATGATGGTGTCGGTCCACTTCCGCCCCTCCTTTTTTTGACATTATACCATTTTAAGAACGTTTCTACAAATTGTCCGGTGTCGATTTATGGCGAGCGCAAAAAGACAAGCATTTCCAATCCTTTTTCGGATTTTTATGCTTGTCATGTTTTGTCGGCTCACGCCAATTTGTAGAAACGCTTATAAAGTTGGTTTGTTTCAGGCCCCTGTTTTAGTGCTGAGTTTATCTTTTTGTCATTGCCTGCTCTTCTTCTACCGTAACGAAGGAGTTCTTGGCAAAAGTGGGCATCTTCATCAGCAGCATATACACGACGATGCCGACAATAAAGGAGAAGACGTATCCATTGGCAGCGATGTGGTCCATCACCGTCAATTCTCCGCCATCATAGAGCCAGACGGTATTGCCCAGAAGAGGCAGGATGAAAGCTGCGATCCAGGCGATGATACCGGCCCAGTTGACACCGTTGGTGTACCAGTATCTTCCCTTTTCACCGGCAAAGAGGCTGGCCACGTCGATTCTTCGCTGCTTGTAAATGTAGTAGTCGGCAACGAATACGGCCGCAATAGGAGCCAGGATCATGCCGTAGTTGTTCATCCAGGTAAAGATGTAGGCCGCACCGGAGCCGTAGATCCACCAGGGCTGGAATACAAAGGTAGCCAGGATACCGGTGATGATGACGCCTTTTCGGTAGGAAATCCGGCTAGGGCTGATGTTGCTGAATCCGTTGGCCGGTGCCACCACGTTGGCCGCTACACAAGTAGTAATGGTCGCAATGACGACGCCGATGGCGCAGATGATAACCACCAACTTGTTGTCCACATAGTAGAATACATTGGTCGGATCGAACATAGCCTGGCCCATGGTCAGTTTCGTGGACTGGGCGAAGAAGGCACCGACAAATGCCATGACGAACATGGGAATCGGCACTCCGTACATCTGAGCCCGGAACTGAACCTTCTGGGATTTGGCATAGCGGGAGAAGTCCGGAATATTCAGAGCCATGGTAGCCCAGAAAGCAATATTTCCGGTCAGACAAGCTGCAAATACATAGATGATTCCACCGTTGGCGTCCAAGGCTGCCCAGTCGTTCCCCTGGGCCATGACCTCACCAATGGAAATTCCTGCCGCACTGGTCTGGGCCACGGACCATCCCAGCAGAAGAAGGATTACTATAACAAGAATAGGAGATCCAACATTCTGGACCCATTTGATGTTTTCAAATCCATTGTAAGCGACCCAAATGACGAAAACCATGAACAGGAAGAATCCGATCAGCTGCCCAACGACGACGGCCGGATTCCCCGGCAGTCCTACGGTAACGCTGGGATCGGCGAAGAAGGGAATAAAGGTTCCCAGAAGGGCTGCAACAGCCCCTCCGCCTACCCAGGCCTGAACGGATGTCCAGCCGCAGGCTACCAGACCTCTCATGACCGCCGGCACGTGAGCACCGACGGCCCCGAAGGTCAGACGGGCAAATATGGGGAAGGGAATTCCATATTTGGTACCCGCATGGGAGTTGAGCTGCATGGGAATCAGAATGATCAGGTTTCCCAGTACAACATTAAAAACTGCCATCCAGGGAGATAATCCAAGGGCGATGGCAGCAGAAGAAAGGGAAAGAGCAGGAATACAGATACACATTCCCACCCAGAGTGCAGTAATATTATAAGTAGTCCAGTTCCTTTGAGAAATTGAAGTGGGCTCCAGGTCCACATTGTAATACTTGGAGCCGGTCAGTTCGGCACGGGCTTCATCCGTCAGTTCGAATAGGCCATCCCGCTCTGTCTGGGTATAAATAGCCATAAAACACCTCCATATAATATTAGAAATAATTGCAGAAAGGGTCCCCTGCCTTCGGGGAACTATGAGCCTAATATAGCATCCCGGCAGCAGAGAACCCTCTAGAAATCAGGTAATCCTGGTACAGCTGTACGTTGTGTGTAATATTTTACCCTCTTTTTACGGATGGTGCCCGGGCTCGGGGCCTAATCCAGCCCGGAAAATGTCAAAGCACACTGCAAGTCGGATTCCTTCGATTCCCTGCTTCCAATATATCCCATAAACCCGGGTTCACCTCAATTTCAAAAACGACAATAAGGTGAACCCGACTTCACCCAACCAACTTTAAGAGCGTTTCTACAAATTGGTTTGTTTGGTCAAAGCAAATAGCCCTGATAATCCCTGTGAGCTCTGGGATTACAGGGCTGCGTCCGTCGACAAATCTCGACGGACGTGCCAATTTGTAGAAACGCTCTTAAAGTTGGTTGAAATTCGACAAAAGTCTGATAAAATCAAAGTGAATAGTTGTTG
>JBLJBD010000014.1:0-13202 GCA_047637815.1 Anaerovoracaceae bacterium | reverse complement strand
TTGGTACCTTTTGTGGTCAAATCGTCGATGAGAACGCCAATATAAGCCTCACTTCTATCCAGAACAAAGGGCTCATTTCCATTTATTGCCAATACCGCGTTAATCCCCGCCATCATTCCCTGGGCTGCCGCTTCCTCATACCCGGAGCTGCCGTTAAACTGGCCCGCGCAAAACAGGTTGCGGATATGGCGGTATTCCAGACTTGTCTTCAGTTCCAAGGGATCGATGGAATCATATTCAATGGCATAGGCCGGTCGGACGATCTTGATTTCTTCCAGTCCGGGAATCGTCCGATAAAAAGCCAGCTGTACATCTTCCGGGAGGGAGGAGGACATGCCCTGGATATACATCTCATCGGTGGTAAGCCCCTCTGGCTCGATAAAGGTCTGATGCCGTTCCTTATCGCTGAACCGATTGACCTTGTCTTCAATGGAAGGGCAATATCTTGGACCTACCCCTTCAATCTGACCACCGAACAACGCGGAGCGATGGAAGTTATCCCGGATGACCTGATGGGTTGCTTCATTGGTATAAGTCAGCCAGCAGCTGACCTGTTCCCGCTGCAGTTCGTCGTTCATAAAGGAAAAGGGAACGATTACTTCATCTCCCTTCTGCTCTGTCATTCGATCAAATCGGAGGCTGGAACCCAACGCTCTGGCCGGAGTTCCGGTTTTGAACCGCCGGAGCTTCATTCCGTGTTTTTTAAGATTTTCAGCTAATTCCATGGAAGGAGACAGTCCGTTGGGCCCGCTGAAAAAGGACCACTCCCCAATAAAGATCTTTCCCCGCAGAAAGGTTCCTGTTGCCAGAATGACGGCCTTTGCCAAGTAGGCAGACCCGGTATTCAGGATGACTCCCCGAACCTGTCCCTCCTCAACAATTAAATCAACCACTTCTCCTTGCTTCAGATCCAGTCCCTCCTGCTCCTCCAGAGTTTTTTTCATTTCCAGGTGATAAAGATTCTTATCTGCCTGGGCTCGCAGGGAATGGACGGCAGGACCTTTAGCCGTATTCAGCATCTTGCTCTGAATAAAGCTCTTGTCTATGTTGAGGCCCATCTCTCCTCCAAGGGCGTCAACCTCCCGGACCAGGTGCCCTTTTCCGGTGCCCCCGATGGAAGGATTGCAGGCCATCATGGCCACTGACTCCAGGTTGATGGACAGGAGCAGGGTCTTCTTTCCCATCCGGGCTGAAGCTAATCCGGCTTCGCACCCGGCATGACCGGCTCCGATGACCACAATATCGTATTCATCCATAATGTTATGCTTCATATATTATTTGCCCAGGCAGAACCGGGCAAAAACCTCCTCTATAATAGTATCGGTCACCGTCTCGCCGATGATTTCCCCAAGCAGCTCCCAGGCGCTCTTCACATCAATTTCGATGAAATCCAGAGCAGCTCCCTCTTCTGCCTGCAGCCGGCCATCCCGAATAAAGGAAAGGGCACGGACCAGCAGATCCTTCTGACGAACATTGGAAACTAAGAGACTTTCCGTTTGTTTTACTTCCCCGCCGTAGACCAGATCCTCCAGCACTGCTTCCACTTCCTGTATGCCCGATCCGGTGGCGGTACTGGTATGAAGAATCCGGGCATCCGGCAGAAGCGCCGCCACTTCATGATAGGTTATTTTCTGATTTAAATCTTCCTTGTTTATAAGAACCAGGGCTTTTCTTCCCTGGAGCAAGTCCATGATCTCCCGATCTTCCGGGGAAATCTCCTGACTTCCATCCAGAATAAATAAAACCAGATCCGACCGATTAAAGGCTTCCTTACTTTTTTCTATACCAATGCTTTCGATTCGATCATCGGTTTGGCGGATTCCCGCCGTGTCGGTCAGCTTAATAGGTATTCCCCTTATATTGAGGTACTCCTCAATGGTATCCCGGGTGGTGCCGGGAATATCCGTCACGATAGCCCTGCTTTCTCGAAGCAGAGCATTCATGAAGGAGGATTTTCCCACATTGGGCTTCCCCACGATGGCCACCCCGATACCCTCCCGGATCATGCGGCCTGTATCCGCTGTAGATATTATATTTTCAATCTCATCGCCTATTTGCGATAGGCTTTCTTTTAAGGATTCATAGGTCATTTCCTCAATGTCTTCATCGGGGTAATCAATGTTGACCGCTAGCTGAACAAGAAGGTCCATCAGCTGGTCCCGTATCCGGGAAACCTCCTTGGAAAGGCTTCCTTCCAACTGATGAATGGCTACATCGAAGCCCTTTTCGCTTCTGGCCTTTACCAGATCGATAACGGCTTCTGCCTGGACCAGATCCAGTCTGCCGTTTAAAAATGCCCTCTTCGTAAACTCCCCTGGCTCCGCCAGCCTTGCTCCCCTTTCCAGCACCAGGTACAGAACCCGGCGAAGGGCAACGATGCTTCCGTGGCAATGGATTTCAGCCACATCTTCTCCAGTATAAGTGCCGGGCCCCTTCATGAAAACAGCCAAGACCTCGTCTAGAATTTCTCCCGTTTCCGGGTGATGGATATGGCCGTAGGTCAGCATACGGGGAACCAAGGACTTATCGGAAGCTGAACGGAAAATCTCCAAAAGGATTCGTTCTGATTCTTCTCCGCTGACACGTATGATGCCGATTCCACCCTCTCCATAAGGAGTGGCTACTGCTGCAATCGTATGATCCATTGTACTCTCCCACACTCTCAAAGCCGATAAAGTGAAAAGTAACCCGTGAAACACGGGTTACTTGAATTATTTGATGTCAATGATAACCCTTCTGTAAGGCTCTTCTCCTTCACTTCGCGTGACTACATCCGGATTGTTCTGCAGGGTGGAGTGAATGACCTTTCTTTCGTAAGGATTCATGGGCTCCAGCCGCACGCTCTTTCTTGACTTCTTGACCTTTAATGCTAATCGGTTGGCCAGCTGCTCCAGGGTTTTTTCCCGTTTTGTACGGTAATTCTCAGCATCCACAACAACCTTGATATATTTTCCGTCTCCCTTATTGGCCACCAGACTGGTCAGGTACTGGATCGCATCCAGCGTCTGGCCCCTTTTACCAATGATGGTACCCGAGTCTTTTCCCTCGATGTCAACGAAAATCATTTCCTCGTTTTCCTTAGCTTCAACGGATACTTCGAGGCCCATGGTTTCTGTTATACTCTTCAGAAACAACAGCACCCGGTTGTCCTCGGCAACCGCCGCCAAGTTTTCCGGTCTTTCCTGATGGATTCCCTCTGCCCGGTCTCTTCGAGGTCTTTCAGGCCTCTCGGCTCTTTCTCTGGATTCTCTGAAAGCACCATCCTTAGGTCCCTCGAAGGATTTCCTGTCGGGCTTCCGATTTCTCTTTTCCCGTCGAGGCTCTCTTTCTTCCCGAAGTTCCCTTTCCTCATTGTCCGCTTTGATTTCAACTTTTTCAGTTGGCTCCGGCCGTTCAACAGGCTTAGCCGGCCGTTCAATAACCGGTTCTTTTTTCACTTCCGGTTTTGGCTGGGGCTTGGCTTCCGGTTTTGGCGCTTCCTTTTTAACAACGCGAACCTTTGCCAGTTTGGATCCTATTCCAAAAAACCCTTTGGATGGTTCTTCCAAAACGATGACATCCACCTGATCTCTTGTCAGTCTTAAATCTATCAGAGCCAGTTCAACAGCATTTTCTACGCTGACTCCCCATTTTTCTGAATAGTCCATCTGTGTATCCTCCACACTGCTACTTTGATTCCCTCAATTGTTTCCGTATTTTATTCAGACGCATGTTAAACAAAATCTGAACGGCAGTGCCTACAAACCAGTACAGGGCAAGGCCTGCCGGGAATGAGCGACCCATCCACACGATCATCACCGGGAAGAAATACTTCATGATGCTGGTCATGGATGACATGGGATTGTTGGGATCCACCTGAACCTGACTCTGAGTCTGGGAAAAAGAAATATAGGTGGTGATCCCGGCGCCTAACGGCAGGATCCAGGAATCCGGCTGACTCAGGTCCATAATCCAGAAGAAGGATTCGTGAACCGCCAGCATCATATCCGGGTTGTCAATAAACTGCATCGGATTTCTGAGCAGGACAAACAACCCGAAAATAATGGGCATCTGGATCAGCATCGGCAGACAACCGCTTAACGGATTGTATTTTTCTTCTTTATAAAGTTCGGATAACTTAGCGTTCAGCATTTCCTTATCATTGGAATATTTATTCTGAACGGCTTTGATTTTCGGCTGCAGATCCGTCATCCTCGCGGAAGAGTGAATCTGCTTGGCATACAGAGGATACAGGAGGACTTTGATGATGACCGTGAATACGATCAGGGTCACCCCGTAATTCTGTATGAAGCCGTAGAGAAGGTTCAGCATCATCCCCATGGGGGTAGCTATAAAACCCATTATTGTATTATACATTCAGTTCCTCCACTATTTTAAAGGATCGTACCCACCCGGATGAAAGGGGTGGCATTTCAGAATTCGTCTAATTCCCAGATAGCTTCCCTTTAATGCTCCATATTTTTCCACCGCCTGGATAAAATAGCTGGAACAGGTAGGATAGAACCGACAGGATGGCGGAAAAAGGGGCGAAATGAATAGCTGGTACCCGCGCACCAACAGAATCAATATTCTTTTCAGCTTCTTCACCTTCTTTAGTTATGGGTCGACAATCAACCGGCCTTTCCTTTTGATTTCAGGCCGGCTCTGGCTATGGCTGACTTCAGGGATTTTTCCACATCCCGGCATTTGGTGCCCTGGATGGTATTTCTGGCAATGATGATAATATCAAAACCCTGAACCAATTCCCCTTCCAGTTGCCGATAACTTTCCTTCATCAGTCTTCTTGCCCGGTTTCTCTCGACGCTGTTCCCTACTTTCTTGCTGGCCAGAAATGCGATCCGGTTAAAATCCAGTTGATTCTTCCGGTAAAATACGACCACATATCGATCCCCAACAGATTTCCCCTTGTTATAAAGGGCGCTGAAATCACTCTTTCTGCGTAAAACATTCGGTTTAAGCATTGCTCACCATTCTGTCTGAGTACCTTTAAACAAAAAGACCACTTCTGCGGTCTCTATGCGGTTAACTCTTTTCTTCCTCTTGCTCTTCTTCTCTTTAATACATTTCTACCGTTCTTTGTCTTCATTCTTTTTCGGAAACCGTGTTCCTTTTTTCTCTGTCTTACCTTCGGCTGATACGTCTGCTTCATATCCAAACACCTCCTTGCTTGTTTTAATTTTCTGATTGCAGGATCTGAATTTCAACCCCGCATACATACCGTATAAGTATAACCAAAGACATTTGAAAAGTCAACCATTTAGTGCTTCATAATTAATTAATTTCCCGTATATTCATGCTCCCTGTCCCTTATTTATGACTCATTTAACTAGATGTTGTGTCCGGTGTGAAAACTATGCACAATATTATCCACCGTCTGTGGAAAAATCCTGCTTTTTGAAAAAGTCCTTCGTCAAATTTCCCCCTTGCCTGTGGATAACTTTTTCTGTATGATGTATTTACATGATCCGAAAGATCAAAAAACCAGTGAAGGAAGCAGCAATGAAAAATCTTAAGAATAATTGGCAAAAAGTACTGGAAGTACTATCCAACGAGACCACGGAAGTGGGTTATAACACTTGGTTCGTTCCCATTACACCCCTGCGGATCGATGAGGAAAAAGGAAAAATCTATCTGGATCCCTTCAGTGAGCTGAACCTCAACATCCTGGCCGCCCGGTATCTGTCCCTGCTTGAAAACGCCATTTCGGAGATTTTCAAGAAGAAGTATACCGTGGTTTTTGAATTTAGGGAAGAGGAAGAAGACCATTCCTATAAAGGGCTTGGTGATAATTTCAAGGAAGAATACTACCTGAATCCCCGTTATAATTTCAGCAGTTTTGTCGTAGGAGAAAATAACAAATATGCTCATGCAGCTGCTCATGCTGTTGCAAAAACTCCTTCTGATGCCTATAATCCCTTGTTTTTATATGGGGATTCCGGTCTGGGTAAAACCCATCTGATGCATGCCATCGGTCACTATATCCTGCAGAATCATCCCAAACTGAAGGTTCTTTATGTATCTTCAGAAATGTTCACCAATGAACTGATCAAATCCATCGGAGAAAGAAAAACCATAGAATTCCGAAATAAATACCGGAATATCGATATCCTTCTTATCGACGATATTCAGTTTATTGAAGGAAAAGAAGGAACCCAGGAAGAATTTTTCCACACATTTAATACTTTGTATGAAGCAAACAAGCAGATCATCATCTCCAGCGACCGTCCTCCCAATCGGCTGACCAATATCGAGGATCGTCTTCGTTCCCGTTTCCAGTGGAATTTTATTGCCGATATCCAACCGCCGGATTATGAAACGAGAGTAGCCATCCTCATTAAAAAGGCCACCCTGGAAAACATTGAAATTACCAACGATCTCATCGATGTCATCGGTTATATCGCAGAAAAAATCAAGATGAATATCCGGGAGCTGGAAGGAGCGTTTACAAGAGTGGTTGGTTATGCCAGCCTGGTGGATGAAAAAATTACCGTTCCCTTTGCTAAGAATGTGCTGAAGGATGTTCTTTCTACAGAAGAAACCGTCATCAATCAGGATACCATCAAAAAAACCGTCTGCCGCCACTTTAACATTAAGGTTACCGAAATGGAATCGGCTAAAAGAGACCGAAGCATTGCTTTTCCAAGGCAGATCGCCATGTACCTGTGCCGGGATATGACGGATCTTTCCCTTCCTAAGATAGGGGCTGCCTTTGGTAAAAGGGACCACACTACCGTCCTTCACGCCTGCGACAAGATATCGAAGGAAATCAAAACCAACCCTTCCGTTAAGGATATCGTACAGAATCTTAAAACCCAGCTGAAGGAAAGTTAACCACCGGACGCCGGAAAAACAAAACGGACTTATCAACATTTTATCAACAGGCTGAATCCTTTGAATTTCAAGGTTACAGAATAGTTATACACATATTCACAGCCCCTACTACTATTACTACTGAAAAAAAGATATAAAGAATAAGGAGATGCCTCATGAAGTTTACCTGCAATCAGCAACAACTGTCAAAAGCAATCAACACGGTCTCCAAGGCTGTTTCATCCCGAACAACCATCCCCATCCTGAAAGGCATCCTGCTCCATGTGACGAAAGAGGGAGTTCTTTCCTTGTCCGCCTCAGACCTGGATTTATCAATTGAAAAGAAAATTGGTGTTCACGGTGCAGAGGAAGGTTCTGTGGTAGTTCTTTCCAAACTGTTCAGCGACATCATAAGGAAACTGCCTAATGAGAACCTTACGATAGTACACAATGAGGAAGGACATGTGACGATTCGCAGCTCTTCTTCCGAATTTACTATTGTGGGCCTTCCCCCCGATGAATTTCCCCACATGGGAGAAGTGGAAGGCAATCAGAAAATCGTTCTGGACAAAGATGTATTTAGAGAAATGATAAAAAGAAGTATTTTTTCTGCCAGCATTGATGAATCCAAGGGAATCATCGTCGGTGCTTTACTGGAACTGGAAGAAAATTCCTTGAATATGGTAGCCCTGGACGGATTCCGGATGGCAGTGGCCAGAGAAAGGATTACCAGCGGAGAAACGGGAAAGATTGTTATTTCTGCCAGAATACTGGGAGAAATCCTGAAAATTATCAGCGAGTCGGAGGAAGGGGATTTCCTGGAGTTGATGATAGACCCCAAAAAAGCCATGCTGTTCCTGGACGGAACCAAAGTGGTGCTCCGTCTTCTGGAAGGGGAATTCATCAAATATAGGGATATCACGCCGAAAGAGCATAAGATACACGTCATCGTCAACCGAAATGATTTGCTGACCAGTGTGGAAAGAGCATCCCTTTTGGCGAAGGAAGGGAAAAACAATCTGATCCGATGCTCGGTAAACGATCAGAAATGGATCATCACCTCCCGATCGGAAGAAGGAAATGTACGGGAAGAATTGATGATTTCCAAGGAAGGGGAAGATTTGGACATTGGATTCAATTCCAAGTATCTGATGGAAGCCCTGAAAGCCATCAATGAGGAAGAAATCCGGATTGAACTCAATACCAGCGTCAGTCCTTGCCTGATCAAACCTATAGAAGGAAATTCCTTTGAATATTTGATCCTGCCTGTCCGTCTGACCGGCACCAACTAGAGAAGGGTTTAGCAGAAAACAGGAATCGATATGTATGTAAAAACCATTGAACTGGATCACTTCAGAAATTATATTCACCTGACCATGGATTTTCATGAGAAGGTGAATATTTTGCTTGGACCCAATGCCCAGGGAAAAACCAATCTGATGGAAGCCATCTATATGAGTTCCTTCGGAAAATCCTTTCGGACCTCCCGGGACGGAGAACTGATTGGATTTACCAATGATCAGGCCCGCATAAAAATTGGACTGGTTAAAGAAGAAGAAGAGTTCATGATGGAAATCAACCTCCGTCAGGAGGGAAAGGAAATAAAAAAACAGGGAAGAAAGCTTCTGAAGCTGGCAGATATGCTGGATCACGTCTATGTGGTGGTGTTTTCTCCGGAGGATCTTCGGATCGTTAAGGATGAGCCGGAAAAACGAAGAAAATTCGTGGACCGGGAGCTTTCCCTTCTTAAGCCGGTCTACTACGACGATATCACCCAGTACAAAAAAAGTCTGATGCAGCGAAATGCGCTCCTGAAGGAAAAAGATGTAAAGAAGGAATTGCTGGATATATGGGATGAAGCTCTGATTAAGTGGGGATGCCGGATCATCAGAAAAAGAAGGGAATTCATCAAGAAGCTCAGCGGCATCAGCAGCACCATTCACAAAAACATCACCGAAGGAAAGGAAAACCTGGAAATCCGCTATGATTCGGATATCCCCTGGTTCGAGGATGAATATGAATTATTTGAAACGTACCATGCTATTATGAAAAAAAACCGAACAAAGGATATATTTCGGGGAACCAGTACCCGGGGACCCCATAAGGATGACCTTCAGGTTTTAGTGAATGATCTGGACATCCGCCATTATGGCTCCCAGGGCCAGCAGCGGACTGCCGCTCTTTCCCTGAAGCTGGCAGAAATCAGGCTGATTGAAGAAGAAAAGGGGGAATCTCCCATCCTTCTTCTGGACGATGTTTTATCGGAACTGGACAGCCAGCGGCAAAAATTTTTAATTCAGACTCTCCGGGATCTTCAGATATTCATCACCGCAACGGAAATCAGTCCGGAACTGAGCAGCAGCCTGCCGGAAAAAAGCATCTATCGGGTATTGGAAGGAACTGTCAAAAAAGAAGAATATATATCACTATAAAAAAATCTTGTTATACACCAAAAACACTCGATTTAAGCGGTTAAAATCTATATTTACAGATTTTGATATTTTATTTCAAAAAACGGGTTTATTTCCTTGAAAATAAGCCCGTTTTATTATACAATGAATACTGGTGCAAAAACCAAATTTTTGGACGAGGTGATGAATAGAATATGAGCAATCAAGTAAATAAAGATCAATACAACGCAGAGCAGATACAGGTCTTGGAAGGTTTAGAAGCCGTACGGAAAAGGCCGGGGATGTACATTGGAAGTACCGGCCCCAGGGGACTCCATCACCTGGTTTATGAAGTTGTGGACAACAGCGTGGATGAAGCCCTGGCTGGACATTGCAGCTCCATCAGCATCACCATCCATGGAGACAACTCCATTACGGTGGAAGATGATGGTCGGGGAATGCCGGTGGATCTTCACCCAAAGCTTAAAATACCAGCAGTTGAAGTCATTCATACGGTTCTCCATGCCGGCGGAAAATTCGGCGGTGGGGGATACAAGGTTTCCGGCGGCCTTCATGGTGTTGGAGCCTCTGTTGTCAATGCCCTTTCTTCTTCCATGGAAGTGGAAATCAAAAGAAATGGTAAGATTTATCGACAGACCTACAGTCGTGGAAAGACCACATCTCAACTGACGGAAATTGGAGAATCCAGAAAGACCGGTTCCAAGACCCACTTCTCGCCGGATCCGGAAATCTTTGAAGAAGTTCTTTTTGACTATCCCACACTGGAGCATCGACTCCGGGAAATGGCCTTCCTGAACAAGGGAATCAAGATTACCATAAGGGATGAACGGGAAGGACAGAAGAAGCAGGAAGTTTTCCATTACGAAGGCGGAATCAAAGAGTTCGTCAAGCATCAAAACCGAAACAAAGAGGTGATCCACCCGGAGATCATCTATTTTGAAATAATCAAAAACAACCTGGAAGTGGAAATTGCCATGCAGTACACGGATCGCTACAATGAACTGATCCTGTCCTATGCCAATAACATCAACACCTCCGAGGGAGGAACCCACATGATCGGGTTCAAATCTGCCCTTACCCGGGTGTTTAACGAATACGCCAAAAAGAATAAGTTCATCAAGGACAACGATGATCCCCTGACCGGAGAAGACGTCCGGGAAGGATTGACGGCAGTCATCTCCGTTAAATTGGAACAACCCCAGTTCGAAGGACAGACCAAGACCAAGCTGGGCAACAGCGAAGTAAGGGGATTTGTGGAGACCTCCACCAACGAAAACCTGACCGCATTTTTGGAAGAAAATCCAGCTCAGGCTCGGATTATCCTGGATAAATGTCTTCGGGCTGCCAGAGCCAGAGAAGCTGCCAGAAAAGCCCGGGAGCTGACCCGGCGAAAAGGAGTCCTGGACTCCATTGCCCTCCCTGGAAAACTGGCAGACTGTTCCGAAAAGGATCCGGCCCTGTCTGAAATCTTCCTGGTCGAGGGAGATTCTGCGGGAGGCTCTGCCAAAATGGGCCGAGACCGACAAAGACAAGCAATCCTTCCCCTTCGTGGAAAGATTCTTAACGTAGAGAAGGCCCGGCTGGATAAAATCCTAAATTCCGAAGAAATCAAAAATATGATCACCGCCTTCGGGTGTAACATCGGTTCCGATTTCAACGAAGAAAAGCTTCGATATCACAAAATCATCATCATGACCGACGCGGACGTAGACGGTGCGCATATCCGGACTCTTCTCCTGACCTTCTTCTATCGATATATGACGCCGCTGATCGAAAAGGGCTATGTTTATATCGCCCAGCCTCCTCTTTATCAGGTAAAAAAGGGCAAAGAAGCTTATTACACCTATACGGAAAAGGAACAGGATAAGCTCCTGGCTGAATTGGGAGAAGGGAAGCTGGATATCCAGCGATACAAAGGTCTTGGCGAGATGGATGCCCAGCAGCTGTGGGAGACCACCATGGATTTCCACCATCGATCCCTGGTCCAGGTCACCCTGGACGATATGACGGCGGCAGATGAAACCTTCACCATGCTCATGGGAGACAAGGTACCGCCCCGAAGACAGTTCATTGAAGAAAACGCCAAATACGTCAAGAATCTGGATATATAGAAAGGGGGGTTCCGCATGACAACATTACTGGAAGATACAAAAATACAACAACAGGAAATTCATGATGAAATGAAGAACTCCTATATCGATTACGCTATGAGCGTTATCGTTGGTAGGGCTCTGCCGGACGTCCGGGATGGGCTGAAGCCGGTACACCGGCGAATCCTGTATGGGATGAGCGAACTGGGCCTGACCCCGGATAAGCCCTTCAAGAAATCAGCCCGTATCGTCGGTGACGTACTGGGTAAATACCATCCCCACGGAGATTCCTCCGTGTACGATGCCATGGTTCGAATGGCTCAGGACTTCTCCATCCGCTATACGCTGGTAGATGGCCACGGAAACTTCGGCTCCGTTGACGGAGACGGAGCCGCAGCCATGCGATATACGGAAGCCCGGATGACGCCGCTGGCCCTCCAGATGCTTCGGGATATCGAAAAGGAAACGGTTGACTTTGTCCCCAACTTTGACGGAGACGAGAAGGAACCTTCCGTATTGCCTGCCCGTTTTCCCGCGTTGCTGGTCAACGGCTCCAACGGAATCGCCGTCGGTATGGCTACCTCTATCCCTCCCCATAACTTGGGAGAAGTGGTGGATGCTGCCGTTTTGATGATTGAAGATGAAAACTGCACCATTGATGATCTGATCAAAATCGTCAAAGGGCCGGATTTTCCTACTGGCGCGACGATTATGGGAAAAAACAGCGCCAAGGATGCTTACCGAACAGGACAGGGACGGGTGGTGGTTCGGGCTCAGGCGGAAATCGAAGAAACTGCCAAAGGACGGCAGCAGATCATCGTAACGGAGATTCCCTATCAGGTTAATAAATCCCGACTGATTGAAAAAATCGCTGAACTGGTGAAGGATAAAAGAATCGATGGTATTTCCGACATCCGGGATGAATCCAATCGAAAAGGGATGCGCATCGTCATCGAACTAAAAAAAGATGCCAACCCTCAGATTACCTTGAACCGATTATACAAGCACACCCAGATGCAGGACAGCTTCAGCATGATTATGATCGCCCTGGTCAATGGAGAGCCGAAGTTGCTGACCCTCTATCAGATGCTGGAAGAATACCTGAAGCATCAGAAGGACGTTTTGACCAGAAGGACCATCTTCGACCTGAAGAAGGCCGAAGCCCGGGCCCATATCCTGGAAGGACTCCGGATCGCGCTGGATAATATTGATGAAATCATTAAAATTATCCGGTCCAGCTATAACGATGCCAAAGTTCGGCTGATGGAACGTTTTGGCCTATCCGACATTCAGGCTCAGGCTATCCTGGACATGCGGCTGGCAAGGCTGCAGGGTCTGGAGCGTGAAAAGATTGAGAGCGAATACGAAGAGCTGATGAAGCAGATCGCTTACTACAATCAGTTGCTTGCAGATGAAAAAATGCTGATGAACGTCATTCGGGATGAACTGCTGGAGGTCAAGAAAAAGTATGCGGACCCCCGAAGAACCCGTATGGTAGCGGACATTACCGACATTGATGAAGAAGACCTGATCGAGGAAGAGCAGGTTGCGGTAACCTTGACCCATCTGGGATACATAAAGAGGATATCCTTAAACGCATATAAGACTCAGCGAAGGGGCGGCAAGGGAATCACCGGCCTTACCACCCGGGACAACGATTTTGTTAAAAATATGCTGATGACCTCCACCCACGACTATTTAATGTTCTTTACAAATACGGGAAAGGCACATAAAATAAAAGCATATGAAATACCGGAGGCCGGAAGAACAGCCAAGGGAACACCGGCTGTTAACTTCCTCAACCTGATGCAACGGGAGCGGATTACGGCAATTATACCCATCCGGGAATTTTCAGACGAGACTTACTTAATTGGGGTCACAAAATTTGGAA
>JBLJBD010000013.1:0-9628 GCA_047637815.1 Anaerovoracaceae bacterium | reverse complement strand
AAACAGGGTATCGGATATCCAGCCCATTCCGATGGAGAAGAAGGCCCCGCCCCAGTGCATGGCAGAAGCAATGGCCGCTGCGGTAATCAAAGCCAGCCCATACCCGCCAAGCCCCACCGGCTCTGTCAGGATTTTAATGATCCAGTTGACCAGGCCCCATCGGACGAACTGACTGCAGATGGCAGTCAGGCACAGCAGGTTCATGGTGGGATCCTTCAGGATGTTCCAATAGTCCTGACCAGTGGCTTTGCGATTGTCCCCGTCTGATTTCCATTCTACCACATAACCCTTTTCTTCCGGAGTGCTTTTTACGATAAAAAAGAAAAGAATCGTCCAGAGGGCTAAAAGGACGGGAGGGATAAAGAATACCGCCCGCCAGCTGATGTAGGTGATGGCAAACCCGGCAATGGGATAGATGATGATACCCCCTAAAAACGCAAATGCATCAAAAAAACCCATGAAGATTCCTTGTTTTCTGGGAGGAATCCACCGGAAGAGGATGCTGCAGCCCGGAGACCAGCCCATGGAAAGGGAAAGGGAATTGACTGCCCAGAAAATACAGAAGCCGGTCATGGAGTGGGATAATCCAAATCCCACATTGGCCAGTACAGCCCCCAAAGCTCCCAGCAGCATAAGCAGTTTAGGATTATAGCGATCCCCCAGATATCCGGCGGCAAATTGACCCAAACCGAACCCCAGGGTGAAGATGGTGAACAGAATGCCGAACTGACTGTTGGAAAGGCTGTATTCCTCCTGGATATAGCGGGCGGCCGGCCCCAGATTATAGTTGGAAGCAAAATAAAAGGTGTATAGGGTAATCATGGTAAAAAACACCTGGAGCTGGGTTTTATGAAGGGTGTCGGTAGGAATGATTTTCTGTGATGAGGGAGCTAAATGTAGAATCATCGGAGACCTCCTGGGCTGAATCCGCCCTTTCGGGGGCAGGGACAATAAAGGGATACTATGTTCTTATCATAGTATCCCCTGACGAATCGGTCCAATAAAATTTCAATAAAAAATGGTCAGTACTGGCTGTCGTACAATTCTCTGTAAAATCCGTTGAGGGCCATCAATTCCTCATGAGAGCCCTGTTCGGCGATCCGTCCTTCCCGGATGAAAAGAATCCGGTCCGCATTTCTGATCGTTGAAAGGCGATGGGCGATGATGAAGCTGGTGCGGCCCTTCATCAGGTTGGCCATGGCGTTCTGAATCAGGACTTCCGTGCGGGTATCCACAGAGCTGGTAGCTTCATCCAAAATCAAAATCGGAGCATCGGCCAGGATGGCCCGGGCAATGGTAATGAGCTGCTTCTGTCCCTGAGAAATATTGGAAGCTTCTTCGTTGATGACCATTTCATAGCCTTCCGGAAGGGTATTGATGAAATGGTGGATATGAGCGGCCTTGGCAGCTTCCGTCACGTCTTCGTCGGAGCGCTTCATATTGCCATAACGGATATTTTCCCGGAGGGAGCCGCTGAAAAGCCAGGTGTCCTGCAGGACCATGCTGAGCATCCGGCGAAGGTCGCAACGGGGAATCTCCCGAATATCCCGGTCATCAATGAGGATCTGCCCCTTGTTCAGCTCGTAGAACCGCATCAGCAGTTTGACCAGAGTGGTCTTCCCTCCACCGGTTGGTCCTACAATGGCAATCCGCTGACCCGGGAGAGCAGTGAAGCTGAAGTCCTCAATGATCCGGCTTTCCGGGCTGTATCCGAATTCCACATTCCGAAATTCCACTTTTCCCCTGATCTGTTCCGGATGAAGGCTGCAGGAATCCTCCTGGTCCCGGGCTTCTTCCTTTTCTTCCAGAAACTCGAAAACCCGTTCTGCCGCGGCGGCAGTGGACTGGAGAACGTTGGCTACATTGGCTGCCTGGGTGATGGGTTGATTGAAGCTCCGGACATACTGAAGGAAGGCCTGGATGTTGCCGATGCTGACCTGGCCTTTCAGGGCCAGATAGCCGCCGGCGATGCAGACGAAAACATAGGAGAGGTTGCCGATAAAACCAGTGAGGGGCATCATCAGGCCGGAGAGAAACTGGGACTTGCGGGAGGCCTCGGCCAGCCGGTCGTTGATTTCCGTGAACTGGCAGATGGACTCCTCTTCTCCGTTGAAAGCCTTCACCACC
Source organism: Anaerovoracaceae bacterium (assembly GCA_047637815.1). Taxonomy (GTDB): domain Bacteria; phylum Bacillota; class Clostridia; order Peptostreptococcales; family Anaerovoracaceae; genus UBA5559. The sequence continues at coordinate 7,501 of JBLJBD010000013.1, read as the reverse complement.
AGATGGCCGGTAAACATTTCTTCCACATGGCTGTTGATCTCCCCTAAAAATCGCTGCTGATTCCGGAAGTGGCCCTGGGAAAACCGAACCACCAGTCTGATGATAATCATGGAAAGGGGGAGGGCGATCAAGGCAACCAGAGTCATAAAACCATTGATATAGATCATCATGGCCAAAATCCCCGCCAGTGTGGTAAAACTGGTGATGATCTGGGTGATGCTCTGGCTCAGAGACTGGTTGATGGTCTCCATATCGTTGGTAAAGCGGCTCAGCACTTCCCCGTTGGTCTTGCCATCCAGGTATTGGAGGGGAAGCCGATCCAGCTTTTCCGATAAGGATTGCCGGAGACCATATACGACTTTCTGGGAAACATCGGCCATGATAAAACCCTGAATAAAGGAAAAGAAAAAGCTGAGGCCGTAGAGGCCGCAAAGAAACAGAAGGATCTCCATGAGCCTTCTAAAATCCGGTCCGTTTCCCGCCTGAATGCCGGACACCACCAGGTCCGTAGCATTGCCCAGGATGTTTGGAGACAGAATGGTAAATACCGTACTGGCAATGGCGAAAAAGAGAACGAGGACTAGTTTCCCTTTATAAGGGGCCAGGGTTCTCAGAAGGGATCTCATGGTCCCTTTAAAATTTTTCGGTTTTTCTCCCGGCATCAGGGCCATGGCCGGCCCACCTCCTCCGGGCCCCCTCCTTACCGGATTGGGGGGAGGTGTTGTTGTTCTTTCTTTTGTCACTGGAGCTCACCTCCCTTTATAGCGGATGATTCTTCTTCCTTGAGCTGGGACATGGCAATTTCCTGATATACAGGGCAGGACTCCATCAGCTGATCATGGGTTCCCCTGCCCACGATGGACCCTTCTTCTAAAACGAGGATCTGATCCGCATGGCGGATGGTGTTGATCCGCTGAGCCACGATCAGAATGGTAGCCCCCGTAACCTCGTCTGCCAAAGCCTGACGGAGAGCCCGATCGGTTTTAAAATCCAAGGCGGAAAAGCTGTCATCGAAAAGGAGGAGCCGGGGATGGATGGCCAGGGCCCGGGCTATGGACAGCCGCTGCCGCTGGCCTCCGGAAACATTTCCCCCTCCCTGGGAGACCGGATCTTCCATCAGAAGGGGCTTTTCCTTGATGAAATCCAGGGCTTGTGCCAGGCTGGCAGCCCTCTCCAGGTCTTCCGCGCTGATCCCCGGATTGCCAAAGCGGATGTTGCTCCCCATGGTTCCGGAAAAGAGGATCGCCTTTTGAGATACCAATCCCAGCTGGCTGCGGAGTTTCTTTTGAGGAAACTGCTGAATATTCACTCCGTCCAGCAGGATTTCCCCTTCCGTTACATCGTAAAAACGGGGGATCAGGTTGATGATCGTGGACTTGCCGCTGCCGGTGGATCCGATGAGGGCGGTGGTCTTCCCCGGTTCTGCGGTGAAACTGATATCCGATAGTACATTTTCCGGAGCATCCGGGTATCGGAAGGAAACCTGATTAAATTCCAGCCGTGCTCCGGCTGGGCTTTGGCCTCCCGGTTCCCTGGAAAGATCTTCTGGATTTTCCGGATCCCGGATGGAGAGTTCTTTCGTGACTACTTCCCCGATTCGCTGGGCGGAAACCATGGCCCGGGGAATCATGATGAACATCATGGCTATAAATAGGAAGGACATGATCACCGACATGGAATACTGAATGAAGGCCATCATGCTGCCGACCTGGAGCTGACCCAGATCGATGAGTCGGGAACCTACCCAGACGATCAGCAGGGATGACAGGTTCATGACCAGGAAGAGGCCAGGCATCAGCAGGGACATCATCCGGTTGACGAACCTATTGAGCCGGGTCAGATCCTGGCTTACCTGGTCAAAACGATGCTGTTCGTCGGCTTGCCGGTTGAAGGCCCGGATAACCAGGATCCCCTGGAGCCGTTCGCTGGTGACCCGGGTCAGCCGATCCAGCAGTTGCTGGAGGAGTTTGAACTTGGGGACGGTGGTGATCATCATGATTCCCATGATCATCAGGACCAGCAGAATGGCTACGCCGATAGTCCAGGAAAGGCCGGGACTGGTGGATACAGCACCGATCAGGGCGCCGATCCCCATCAACGGGGCGAAAAAGGCCATCCTGAAAATCATGACCGAAGTGTTCTGCAGGATCTGAATGTCGCTGGTGGAACGGGTAATCAGAGATGCGGTAGTGAAGTGGTCGAATTCCACACTGCTGAACTCCGTCACCTTAGAAAAAAGGGCCAGCCGGATGGACCTGGAAGCCCCGGAGGCAATCCGGGAGGATAGGTAGCTGACTGCGATGGAGCAAAGGACCCCCACCAGAGCTACAGCCAGCATCACAGCCCCGGTCTGATAAATGAAGCTCAGATTTCCAGGGATGATGCCCCGGTCGATGATGCGGGCCATAAGGCCCGGCAAGGCCAGTTCTGCCAGCACCTGACCGAAGAGGACCAGGATCACCAGCAGGATGTGCGGTATATAAGGCCGGTAATGGCCAAAGAGATGTTTCATGGATTCGTTCCCCCTTTTTTATTGGCCGACCTGCCGGTCGGACCGATATACTATTATAATCTCAAATAAGTAGGATGGCAAATACCATTTGCCAAGATGGGTAAAAAGTGGCATAATTTAGGGATACTAGCCGTTAATGGGTCCTCCCATTCGAGGATTCCGGGAAAGGAAAAAGAAAATGACAGAGAAAAAAGGAAAATATTACATTACCACCCCGATCTATTATCCCAGCTCCAACCTGCACATCGGTCATACCTATTGTACCGTGATGGCGGATGCCATGGCCCGGTTCAAAAGGCTCTCCGGCTATGATGTCCGGTTCCTGACGGGGACCGATGAACATGGGCAGAAGTTGCAGGCTGCCGCAGAGAAAGCCGGCATGACCCCGCAGGCTTATGTAGATAACGTGGTGGCAGGCATAAAAGATTTATGGAAGACCATGGAGATTTCTTACGATGATTTCATCCGGACTACTGAACCAAGGCATAAGGAGCGGGTCCAGCGGATATTCATGAAAATGTATGAAAACGGTGACATTTACCAGGGCGAATATGAAGGAATGTACTGCACCCCCTGTGAATCTTTCTGGACGGAGAGCCAGCTTCAGGACGGGAACTGCCCCGATTGCGGCCGGCCGGTTCAGAAGGCCAAGGAAGACGCCTACTTCTTCCGGCTTTCCCGCTATGAGCAGAAGCTGATCGACCTGTTTGAAAACAATCCGGAATTCCTTCAGCCCGAGTCCCGGCGGAATGAAATGCTCAGTTTCGTCCGTCAGGGGCTGGAAGACCTGTGCATTTCCAGGTCCACCTTTAACTGGGGCATTCCCGTTCCCCTGAACGAGAAGCACGTCATCTATGTGTGGCTGGATGCCCTTTCCAACTACATCACCGCTTTGGGCTATCCCGATGAGACCGAGCTGTATGAAAAATACTGGCCGGCGGATGTCCACCTGGTGGGCAAGGAAATCGTCCGGTTTCATACGGTCATCTGGCCGGCTATGCTGATGTCCATGGGTGCACCTCTGCCCAAGCAGGTTCTGGGCCACGGATGGCTGCTGCTGGAAGGGGGCAAGATGTCCAAATCCAAAGGCAATGTGGTGGATCCGGTGAAACTGATTGAGCGTTACGGCATTGATGCCCTGAAATATTTCCTGCTCCGGGAGTACACCTTCGGACAGGACGGGATCTTTACCAATGAAGTGATGCTGAACCGGATGAACTACGACCTGGCCAATGACCTGGGGAACCTGGTTTCCAGGACGGTCAGCATGATTGAAAAATACTGTGGTGGAACGGTTCCGGAAAGCAAGGTCCCGGGAGACCACGATGAGGAACTGAAAGCCGTGGCCACTGCTGCCGCTGCCAAAGTGGAAGCCCATATGGACCGGTTCAGTTTTAATCTGGCGTTAGAAGAAATCTGGGTACTGATAAGACGGACTAATAAATATATCGACGAGACCTCTCCCTGGGTGCTGGCCAAGGATCCGGCCAACCAGGAACGGCTGGATACGGTCATGCACAATCTGGCCGAATCCCTGCGTATCGTCTCGATCCTGATCAACCCCTTTATGGCGGCCACCTCCAAGGAAATCCGGAAGCAGCTGGGAATCTGGTTCGCTGAAGTGGAATGGCAGGATGCCTTTACTTTCGATGCCATGGGCGGCGAAACGGTGAAAAAGGGCGATCCCATTTTCCCACGGCTGGATATTGAAAAGGAACTGGCCGAACTGGAAGCCATGACGGGTGCCGGCGGAGAAGAAGCCAATATCCCTCTGGAACTGAAGCCGGCAATCGAGTACGGCGATTTTGACAAAATCGATTTCCGGGTGGGTACTATCCTGAAAGCGGAAAAGCATCCCAAGGCCGACAAGCTGCTGGTATTCCAGGTAAAAATGGGCACAGAAATCCGGCAGGTGATTTCCGGTGTTGCAGAAAGCTTCAAACCAGAGGAAGCGGTGGGCCGGCAGGTGGTGGTAGTAGCCAACCTGAAGCCCAGGATGCTCCGGGGGATGGAGTCCAAAGGCATGCTCCTCTTCGCCGACAACGGGGAACGCTGTGAATTCGTGACCACCACAGCCCCGGATGGAGAAACGGTCAGCTAAGGAGAAAGAAATGCTTTTTGATTCCCATACCCATTTGAACAATGAGGATTATACAGAAGAAGATGTTCGTAAAATAGCTTCGGAGATCGAAAAATCCAAGGTAGCCTATGTGGTGGACGTGGGTTTTGATCTGGAGAGCTCTTATAACGCCCTCCGTCATGCCGAGACCTATCCCTGGTGCTACGCAGCGGTAGGCTGTCATCCCCATGATGCCTCCCGGATGGATGAAGACCAGAGCACCATGTTCCGCAGCCTGGCAAAAAAGGAAAAGGTCCGGGCCATCGGAGAAATCGGCCTGGACTATTACCGGAACCTGTCTCCCAAAGAAGATCAGCAGGTCTGGTTCCGGCGACAAATCCAGCTGGCCAACGAACTGAAGATGCCCATCATCATCCATGATCGGGATGCCAACCAGGATGTCCTGGACATACTGAAGGAGGAGGGGGCCTTTTCTCCGGAACGATGCTCCTGGTTCCCGAAACGGCGGGGCCCTGAAGGAACGTTGGTCAAGGATGCCCGGGTGCTGATGCACTGCTATTCCGGCAGCCGGGAACTGGCCCAGCAGTACGTGAAGCTGGGGGCTACCATTTCCCTGGCAGGTCCGATTACCTACAAGAACAACCGAAAAGGGGTGGAAGTGGCGGAAGCCATTCCCCTGGAATTCCTGCTGGTGGAAACGGATGCCCCCTATCTGACTCCGGAGCCCTTCCGGGGCAGGAGGAACAGCTCCCCCCTGGTGGAATACACCGTTGCCCGATTGGCCGAAATCAAAGGAATTTCCTTTGAGGAAGCCGGAAAGACAACCTGCGAAAATGCCAAGGTTTTCTTTGACATCAAGTTGTGATATAATCATCCTGTTATGATTAAAAAAGTAAAAGAGACGATCGAGCAGCACGGACTGGTCGACCCTTCTGAAAAGCAGCACATCGTATTAGGCCTCTCCGGAGGACCTGATTCTTTGTGCCTTTTTCATGTGCTGATGAGCCTGAAGGAAGAACTGAATATCGAGATCCATCCGGTTCATGTCAATCACTTGTTCCGTCCGGGAGCAGCGGAAGCGGATCAGCGTTTCGTGGAAGGCCTTTGCCGGCGCAGCGGGCTGGAATGTCGAACTTTCGTGGTGGACTGCAATGCAAGGGCCCGGGAGGAAGGAACCAGCAGCGAGGAAGCCGGACGAAATGCCCGATATGAGGCCTTTTATCAGGTGGCTTTAGAAATCATGGAAAGAGAGGACATCCCCGGAGACCGGATCCGGATTGCCGTCGCCCAGAACCAAAATGATCAGGCGGAAACCCTGTTGATGCGGATCCTTCGGGGAACCGGTCCTGACGGTCTGGCAGGCATCGATTATATTCGGACAGGGAAAAAGGGCATCCAGATCATTCGGCCCCTTCTGGATATTTCCAGGGAGGCCATTGAAAGCTATTGCCTGGAGCACCGGCTGGAACCCCGGGAGGATCACACCAATAAAGAGACCATCTATACCAGGAATAAGATTCGCCTGGAATTGATTCCCTGGCTGGAAGACCAGTTTAATCCGGAGATTCGGGAAGGGCTGGTACGACTTGCTGCTATCGCCAGGGAAGACAAAGATTTTCTGGATGGATTGGTTCGGGAAGCAGCGGGGGAACCTTTTACCACAGCCGGCTGCGCCAAGCTCCATCCGTCTATCCGGAAACGGCTGATCCTGATGAAGCTGACGGAGAAGGGCCTGGATCAGGGGGTGACGGCAGCACACCTTGCTGCCGCGGATCAATTGATCCTGAAGGATAAGACGGGAAGCAGCCTGGATTTCCCGGGAGGGTATCGGCTGAAGATCCAATATGGAAATATTCTGATTGAAAGAGAAGAAAAGGACCTGGAGGCGGGTATATACTATCCTGTTGAAATCAATTGGGAAGGCCAACGGGTTCAGTTGCGGACAAGGCGCCCCGGAGATGGCATCCGCCTTCCGGGAATGAAGGGAAATAAGAAGCTGCAGGATTTTTTTGTGGACCAGAAGATTCCCAGAGAACAGAGGGACCGAATCCCCCTGTTGGCCATTGGTAATAGGGTGTTGCTGATCATCGGGGATGAGCTGAGCAACCGGAACACAGGACTGGTTCGTTCCCGGATGGAAGAAGGTTTTAACCTTACGGATGGGTTGGTCCAGAGACTTCTTGTTGAATTCAATAAAAAAGCGTGATAAAATAGTGTGACTATAACAAAAAAGGTCAAGTTACAAGGGGGACAACATCATTGAATAAATCTAAAGCTAAAAATATGGGCATCTACATCATGATTTTCGTCATGGTTCTGGTTATGGCCTGGTTCTACCAGGGTACGCCCAAGGAGACGGTGAAGGAACTTCCCTTCTCTGACTTGGTAGCCAGTTTGCAAAAAGAACAGGTCAAGACCATCAATATTACGGATCGGACTATCACTGGCACACTGAAATCCGGAGAGAACATTATTTCCTATGCTCCCTCCATGGTGGAGATCAGCATTATCGATGAAAAATACATCTTTCCCCAGATCGAAGAGGGAAAAATAACTCTGAACAGCGATGAGCCGAAGATTACACCTTGGTATATCTCCATGCTGCCCACCATCATCATGATTCTGGCCCTGGTATTCTTCTGGTTCCTGATCATGAACCAGGGAGGCGCTGGTGGTGGCGGCAAGGTCATGCAGTTCGGCAAGAGCCGGGCCCGGCTTCACAACAAGGAGGACCTGAAAAAGGTTACCTTCGACGATGTGGCAGGGCTGGATGAAGAAAAAGAAGAACTTCAGGAAGTAGTTGATTTCCTGAAAAATCCCAGAAAGTACAAAGAGCTGGGAGCCAGAATTCCCAAAGGAATCTTGCTGGTCGGCTCTCCCGGTACGGGAAAAACTTATATTTCCAAGGC
>JBLJBD010000012.1:0-3079 GCA_047637815.1 Anaerovoracaceae bacterium | reverse complement strand
CATTATTTTTCTTTTTTTGTCACCTTAAAGCAGAGAATTCTGTCTATGGAAATCAATTTCCTACTGCCAGTCTCCCTGGAAACATGTATAATGGAAGTAATAGAAAAAGGAAGAAGACTATGAAAAAATATCTGTTGATCTTATTGTTCATCCTATTGACCGCCCTTGCTGGATGCGGAAACGAATCCCTTGCAGAGGCCCCGGATCCTGGGGTAGAAACCCCAGATCCATCGGTTGAGCCTCAGGACCTTAGGGATCAGGTGGACCTGTCTCTGAAGCCCGATGAATCAGGGCGGATTATGATCCTGATGTATCATAACATCGGAACAGAAGAGCAGGAATGGGTCCGAACCCCGGAGAACTTTTTAAGGGATCTGACCGTCTTATATGAAAAGGGCTACCGGCCCATCAGTCTCAGGGACTATGCCCTGGGTCACATCGAGACAGAGCAGGGTTTCACCCCGGTGGTCCTTACCTTTGATGACGGGAACCGCAGCAACTTCCGGTATCTGGACAGTGGAGAAATCGACCCCGAGTCTGCGGTCGGACTGCTCTTGGCCTTTCATGAAAGCCATCCAGATTTCCCCCTGGAAGCCACCTTTTTCCTGAATGGACCCGGGGCTTTTCAACAAAAAGGGACGGAAAAACAGAAACTCCGATTCCTGCTGGATCAGGGCATGGACGTGGGGAATCACTCCCTGGAGCACGCCAACCTAAAGCAAACGGACAGACAGGAGCTTCAGCGGCAAATCGGGGGGCAGGCCCTATTCCTGAAGAACCTGATCGGGGATGACTCCTATCCAATTGACCTGTTGGCCCTTCCTTACGGTGGTCGGCCTAAGGATGAGGCACTGATCCCCTATCTTCTGGAAGGAAGTTTCGAAGGGCAGCCATACCACAATGTGGCCATATTGAACGTTGGCTGGCACCCGGCCTGGTCCCCCTATGACAGCCGGTTCGACCCAGCGGGTATCCCAAGAATCCGGGCCAGTGAAACGAAAGTGGATCAGGTGGGCCTTTACAATTATCTGGAATACTTCTATAATCACCCGGAGGAACGGTTTATCAGCGACGGTCAGCCCGAACTGGTTACCATACCGGAAGCCCGTCGTGATCGGCTCAAACCCATGGATGACGAAGATAAAGAAATCTATGCCTACTAAGGGTGGAGCGTTGATAAATGCTAGTTTGAAGAGACCGAAAGGAGGCAGGCATGTTTGTTGGCAAAGGGAAATGGGTGGCGGCGACCCTGATGGTTGTTATCTTGCTGCTTAGCGGATGCGGGATCAGCACCGGTTCCCAGGCAGAATCAGGAATCGGAAAGGGCGGAAACCCGGAAGCGCCTGAGCCGGAAAAGACCCGGGAGGAGCTTCAGGAGGAACGGGATCAACTGGAGAAGGAGCGAAGGGAAGAACTGGGTGTCTTTTATGTTCCCCTGCCGCCTTTCGATGAAAATCCGGAGCCTAAAACCGTCACCGCCAAGGCCCTTTATGTAACAGCCAATGTAGCAGGAATGAATTTTTCAGAAGAAGACATCGCCTATTATGCCGATTATGTCCGGGCTGTCAGCGGTCAGTCGGGCAAGCCAGCGGACGAAAGCCGGATGGCCGATATCAATAAACTGGAAAAAATCCTGGGAATGTGTGAAAGCACGGAAATCAATGCCTTGGTAATCGACATCAAGAATGACCATGGCCTGGTGGCCTGGGACAGCGATATTCCCTTCGTAGATGAAATCGGATCCAACTGGATCACGGTGATTAAGGATCCGGAAAAATTGATGTCCTATTTGAAAAGCAAGGGGATTTATACCATAGCCCGAATCGTAGCCTTTAAGGATCCCTATTTCCCCACCGTCCGGGGGGAGCACGCCATCCAGCTGAAAGCAGGAGGGGTCTATCTGGACAAACGGGGGGTGGCCTGGGTCAATCCCTTTGATGAGACGGTCTGGAAATATGTGGTGGCAGTTTCCCAGGAAGCAGCCCTTCGGGGATTTGATGAGATCCAGTACGATTATGTCCGTTTCCCGGAAGGTGCCGCCTATTATAACTCGATTACCGAATTCCCAGGGCGAGAGGGCAGGGACAAGGACCAGGGAATCGAAGATTTCCTGAAATTTGCCCGGAAGGAGCTGGAGCCCTATCCGGTCCATCTTTCCGCCGACGTGTTCGGGGTCATCACCCGTTCCTGGGACGACAAGCCGGATGATATCGGCCAGACATGGAGGCTCATTGCCAACCATGTAGAATACACCTGCCCCATGATCTACCCCAGCCATTACGGTCCAAACCTCTATGGATTTCCAGTGCCGGACCAGCATCCCTACGAGGTGGTACGATATGCCCTGCTGGAAGCCATTGAACGAAATGCCGCCCAGCAGAATCCGGGAATCATCCGGCCCTGGTATCAAGCCTTTACAGCTTCCTGGATCCAGGGACACATTCCCTATGATGCGAAAGCCGTATCGGATCAGATCGTAGCCGGTGCCGAACTGGGCATCGAAGAATATATCCTCTGGAATGCCAGCAACCATTATGATCCTATGAGCCTGTTTTATCAGGAACGGATCAACAAAAATCCCCAGAATCCAAGTGGGGATGCGGTTGGGAGAAACCCCAAGGAGGCATTGACCCTTTATCTGGAAAGCGAGAAGCGCAATAAAAACAGCCAGGTTTATCTGCTAACGCCCATGAAGGATCGGCCGGCGGATTTTGATGATTTTGTAAGGGAGTCGGAACCACTTCACCTGAAGCTCAACTCTTATGAAATCCTCGGCATACTGGAAGGAGAAAGCGGAGTTTATGAAGCCCGGGTCAACGCTTCTTACTCCTCTGATCAGGGTAAGGCTGAGCTGACAGGAGCCACCTATCGGATTCTGTCGGAAAAGGGAGTATTTAAGATTCAGAGACCGGAGTTGGAATGGGTATCGGAATGATTGAACCATACGAATAACTTACCAGGGAGCCAACGGGATAAAAGGGAAAAGAGGTGCTTATGAAAAAGCTGAAGATACTGGAGATCGATCCCTGGATTGAACCCTATGAAAAGGATTTGCTGCTGAGGATGGACCAATATGAAA
>JBLJBD010000011.1:0-4654 GCA_047637815.1 Anaerovoracaceae bacterium | reverse complement strand
CTGGCACAAGAAGCCGGCTGCCGGCTTCATTTCTGCCATGTCAGCACCGCAGAAGGGGTGGAGCTGATACGGGAGGCCAGAAAGCAAGGCCTGCCGGTTACCGGGGAAACGGCCCCCCATTATTTCACCCTGACCGAACAGGATGGAAAGAGGAATCCGGATTTTAAAATGAATCCCCCCCTCAGAACCGAAAAAGACCGGGAAGGGATCATAGAAGGGCTAAAGGATGGAACCCTTTCTGCCATCGCAACGGATCACGCTCCCCATACCCGGGAGGATAAAGCAGGAGGATACGAGAAGGCGGCCAACGGCATCGTGGGACTGGAAACCAGCTTCCCGCTGGGGTATACCCATCTGGTGGAAAAAGGCCGACTGGAGCTGATGGACCTGGTAGGGCGGATGACCCAAGGACCGGCTGAAATATTGGGAATTCCAGCCGGCGATCTCAGCCCGGGCCGGGTGGCGGATGTGGTAGTCATGGATGTGGAACAGCCCTTTCAGGTAGACCGGGAGCAGTTTGCTTCCAAGGGAAGGAATACCCCCTTTGAGGGCTGGTGCCTCTTTGGAAAAGCCCTCTTCACGATCGTGGAGGGGAGAATCGTCTGGCAGGCACCAGAGGGAAACGGATTGATCAGAGAAGGAGAAGAGAGCTGATGATAGATGGATTAATGAAGCGGATCGATGAACTGGGAAACCCTACGGTGGTAGGATTGGATCCCACCCCGGAAATGATGCCGGAACACCTGAAGGAAGAAATGCTGGGTCGATATGGCAAGACGCCCAAGGCTATGGCGGAGATGTATCTGGCCTTCAACCGGATGGTGATAGACGGAATCTATGAACTGGTGCCGGCAGTAAAACCCCAGATTGCCATGTATGAAAGCCTGGGAATTGAAGGGCTCAACGCCTACTTTGAAACCATTTCCTACGCCAAATCGAAAAGCCTATCGGTAATAGGCGATATAAAGCGAGGGGATATTTCTTCTACTGCAGCCGCCTATGCCTGCCATATCGGCGGGGTGGAAGTCGACGGAGAATGGTTTGATCCCTGGAAGGAAGACTGGGTGACGGTGAATCCTTATCTGGGAACCGACGGCATTCAGCCCTTCATCGATGCAGCCAACCGAAGGGACCGGGGAATCTTTGTCCTGGTCAAGACCAGCAACCCCTCCAGCGGAGAGCTGCAGGACCTGATCTACGAAAGGGTAGCCCGGTTGGTGGACCACTGGGGAAGCCAGGCCATGGGAAGCCAGGGATACAGTAGGGTGGGCGCCGTGGTGGGAGCCACCTACCCGGAGCAGGGAGCCCGGCTCCGGGAGCTGATGCCCCGGACCTTTTTCCTGGTACCGGGATACGGAGCCCAGGGAGCCTCGGGAAAAGACCTGAAGGGGTTCTTTGACCGGGATGGGCGAGGCTGCCTGGTCAATTCCTCCCGGGGCATCACCGGCGCCTACCAGAAGGACAAGAGATTCTCCCAGTTCCATGTGGGAGAAGCAGCCCGGGAAGCCGTGCTGCGCATGAAGGAGGATTTAGCCAATGTGCAGGGATAGGGAATGGGTTCAGAAAAGTCTGGTGACCGGCCGGGTGGCCGGTCAGGAACGGCTGACCGGAGACGTTTACCGGATTCGGATCGAAGGAGATTTTCTGGAGGATTTCACCCGGGAAGCCAAGCCCGGTCAATTTGTCAATGTCTATATGAAGGATAAAAGCACCCTGCTGCCAAGACCGGTCAGCATCTGCCGGATTCAATCCGGTCAGCTGGAGCTGGTCTACCGGGTTGTGGGGAAAGGAACCCGGGAAATGGCCGGGTATCACCATGGAGATGCTATCCGACTCTCCTCTCCTCTGGGCAAGGGGTTTGACCTGAGCGGCTGCCAGTCGGGATCTGCCCTGCTTGTGGGCGGAGGTGTGGGGACTCCCCCTCTCCTTCAACTGGCCGGAGAATTAAACCATAGGGGAATCCGACCTATGGCAGTTTTGGGTTTTCAGAGGGAACCTTTTCTGGTCCAGGAGATGGAAGAGCTTTGCGAAAAAGTCCTGGTAGCCACGGAAGACGGATCCTTCGGCTTTGCCGGCAATGTAGTCCAATTGATTGAAAAGGAAGGGCAGGAGAAAGGGCTGGCGGCAGACCAGGCCTTTTCCTGCGGCCCGAAACCCATGTTAAAGGCTCTGGCAGACCTCTGCAGAGAAAGGGAAATACCCCTTCAGGTTTCTCTGGAGGAGCGGATGGGCTGTGGCTACGGTGCCTGTGTGGGATGCGCCGTGGACATTAAACGGGACGGGAAGATTCAAAGAAAAGCGGTCTGCAAAGACGGACCCGTATTTTGGGCGGAGGAGGTGTTCTGGCATGCAGAATAAAAAGAAGGAACCGGAACTTACCGTGGATCTGGCAGGAATCTGGCTGAAAAATCCCATTACCACTGCCTCCGGAACCTTTTCTCCCCGGGACAGCGGACAGTTTTATGATCTGAATCAACTGGGGGCTATGGTAACCAAGGGAATCGCTCCGGAGCCCTGGGAAGGAAATCCTTCTCCCCGAATTGCAGAAACCTACGGAGGCATGCTCAATGCCGTAGGCCTTCAGAATCCTGGAGTGGAAGCCTACATTCGGGAGGAGCTGCCTTATCTGGAGCAGTTCTCACCGCCGGTCATTGCCAATGTAGTAGGCCGGACCGTGGAGGATTACTGCCAGGTAGCAGAAGCCTTAAGCGACACCTCTGTGGCCATGCTGGAAGTGAATATTTCCTGCCCCAACGTCAAGGCGGGGGGAATCGGTTTCGGAACGGATCCAGCCATGGCCGCCCTGGTGACCCGGGAAGTAAAGCGGATTTCTAAAAAACCGGTGCTGATCAAGCTGAGTCCCAATGTGACCGACATCACCGAAATCGCCCGGGCCGTGGAATCAGAGGGAGCCGATGGAATCTCTCTGATCAATACCCTTCTGGGGATGAGCATCGATGCCCGAAGGGCAAAAATCCTCTTAGCCAACGGCACGGGGGGATTATCCGGTCCGGCCATCAAGCCGGTTGCCCTTCGGATGGTGTACCAGGTGTGCCGGGCTGTACAGATTCCGGTCCTGGGGCTGGGTGGCATCAGCACGGGAGAAGATGCAGCCGAATTCCTCATGGCGGGAGCCTCTGCCGTATCGGTGGGAACGGCGGCCCTGGTCAATCCCCTGGCGCCGTTGGAAATCCTGCAGGAACTGAAAGAATTCATGATGGAAATGGGCTATGACAATATCGGCAATATGCGGCAGGCTTTTTTGGACCAAAACTTCTGAACAAATATATAGTAGGATTCACTTAGAGAAAAGGATGGATGTATAAGATGAAAGAATTGAAAGATCAAACTGCCATAGAACAGGAATTTATTGCCTTTATGGAAGAGGTCGGAGCATTAAAATATGGTGATTTTATTACGAAAAGCGGACGAAAGACCAATTATTTTGTCAATACGGGAAGCTACCAGACGGGAGAACAGATCATGAAGCTGGGGGAATTCTACGCCCGGTGCATCGCCGGCCACATGGAGGCGGGAAATATTTCCAAAGAAGTGAATTGCCTCTTCGGCCCGGCCTATAAGGGAATTCCCCTGGTCATCACCACGGCGATTGCCTTGTTTCGGAACCATGGCATCAATCTGGCTACCTGCTTCAATCGAAAGGAAGAAAAGGATCACGGCGAGGGAGGCAGTCTGGTGGGCCATCCGTTAAAGGACGGGGACCGGGTCCTGATCATCGAGGATGTGATCACCGCCGGAACGGCAGTTCGGGAAACTCTTCCCCTGCTCCGCTCCTTTGGGGATATCCGGATTGAAGGATTGGTGGTTTCCGTGGACCGGATGGAAAAGGGCCAGGGGGATAAGCCCGCCACCCAGGAACTGCTGGAAGAGTTCGGCATTCCAACCTACTCTATAAGCAGGTCTGCCAGTTGGCAGGTTTCCATTATTTAGGAAAAAATTTCAAACCGCCGTTTAAAATTTCTCTTAAACTTGGTATAATGGTCGAAAGGAGGCGAGGCTATGCTATTTATATGCTATCCAAAATGCGGCACCTGCCAGAAAGCCAGAGCCTGGCTGGATGAAAAAGGGCTGAATTACTCGTTTCGGGACATCAAGACGGAGAATCCTTCCTACGAAGAGCTGAAAGGATTCTGGGAAAAAAGCGGTAAGCCCCTGAAAGCCCTGTTCAATACCAGCGGACTGCTTTATAAGGAATTGGGATTGAAGGACAAATTGCCGACCATGACGGAGGAGGATCAGCTGAGACTGCTGGCCACCGATGGCATGCTGGTGAAAAGGCCGATTCTTGTAGCGGGGGATCAAGTCCTCATCGGGTTTAAAGAGAAGGAATGGATGGAGGTTGAAGTAGGATGATCTACTATTTTTCCGGAACCGGCAATTCCAAATGGATTGCTGAAAAAATCGCAGAAGGAACCGGCGACCAGCTAATCAATGTGGTGGACGTCCACCATGGCCGGGTTGAAATCCAGCCCCTGAAACCAGGAGAAAAGCTGGGATTCGTTTTCCCGGTCCACGCCTGGCGGGCGCCGGATATGGTAACGGAGCTGGCAAGAAGAATGAAGGTGCCGGCCGGTACCTATGCCTACGCTGTGGCTACCTGCGGAGAAGAAGCAGGCCTTACGCTGAAACTGCT
>JBLJBD010000010.1:0-3432 GCA_047637815.1 Anaerovoracaceae bacterium | reverse complement strand
TGAAGGCGGCCGGATTCCTGACCAGAGATCCGCGAATGAAGGAAAGAAAGAAATACGGTTTGAAGAAGGCGCGAAAAGCCAGCCAGTTCTCCAAGCGATAAGAAAAGCTTTCGAAACACACAAGGAACGGGATTTCCCCGTTCCTTTTTGTTATGCCGGAAAACCAGATGGATTAAGATGGATTAATAGAATCCGAAGGATTACAGGGGTTTTAAAAGCTGAATGGTCCGAGAATCATACTCCAAAAGCCCTTCAGTTCTCATCTTTTGCAGTTCCCGGGAGAGGGAAGTCCGCTGGACGCCGATTTGCTCTGCCAGCTCTTTTTTTGTTACAGGCAGTTGGATCAGATTGGAACCCTGAATCATAGCCATGTTTTTCAAATAGGAGGTCAGACTTTCCCGCAGACTTCTCTGGACATAGTGCTTGATCTTATCCCCCAGAAGCATGGCGTTGTCGGAGATGGCCCTCAGAAATTGTTCCAGAAATTCTGGGTAAGCGGAACAAAGTTCGAAAATAAGGGCTTTTTCCAAGGCGACCAAAGTAGTCCCGGTTTTGGCGATAATCGTCATCGGGTACCGGGGATTCCTCGAAAAGACCAGATTCCCTCCAATCATGTCGTCCGGGCCGAACTGATTAATGATCATCAGATTCCCCGACTCGTCGATCCGTTCGACGGACACCCGGCCGGATAAAATGATTTCCATTCCTCGGCATAGATCGCCATCCAGATGGATGATCTGCCCGGGCTGAAAGCGCTGAAGAGCGATTTTGCCGGAGTGAATCCATCCCTCCAGTAGGGTTGCCGGAAGGCCGTTCAGCAAAGTCAGGTGATGGATTTTTTCTGCGGTGTTCATGTTTTTCTCCCAAAAGTTACCTTGGTAACGGACAAGCTCTGACATTTATTCTATACTGAAAACATCTAAAATGGAAGAGGAGGAAAGAGCAATGATGAATACAAAGGGGAGAAGGGGCATACAATTCATATTTTTGGCCCTGTTCGGATTGTTGATATGGAAGGGCAATATGGGAATCTGGCTGGGAATATTGGGAGTCAGTGTGGTGATGAGCCTTTTCTTCGGCCGTTTCTATTGTGGGTATATCTGCCCCATGAGCCCGGTGATGGCCTGGGCAGAAAAGTTGTCAAGGAAAATCGGGCTTCAAAGGAAGGGCTTGCCAAATTCCCTGAAGAAGGATTTTCTGCCATGGCTGGTTCTGGTCCTTATGGTTGGAGCTATGCTGATCGGGAAGCGTGCCTTGGGCGTTGATATTCCTGTATTGCTGATTCTGGTGGGACTCTCGGCAATGACCACCCTGTTTTACCAGCAGGAGTTATTCCATCGGTATCTTTGTCCCTATAGCGGATTTCTGAGAATGGCTGGCGGCAAGGCTGGTAAATCAAAGACGGTGGATGCTCAGTTCTGTAATGGCTGTCGCAGCTGCCTGACCGTATGTCCCTCCGGAGCGATTTCAATACGTCCGGATACAAAACGGGCGGTGATTGATGCTGCCCATTGTCACCAGTGCACAGAATGTGGAGACATTTGCCCGAAAGATGCCATCGCCTATCGGAAGGCGGGCTAAGCCGGAGAAAAAAATACCAAAAAAAATCCTCCTGTGATATAATTATCTGATATGAAACCGAAAACAGGAGGACATAAACCAATGCAGACACGGATAAGCGAATTGTTGGCTGGATTCTTTCCCTTTTGGAAGAAATTGCCCATTCAGGATCAGGAAATCCTGGAGGGGGCGTCAGCTATCAGAAAATATAAAAAAGGGGAGAATGTCCATGGAGGAGGGCTTCACTGTACGGGAGTCGTAGGTATCATCAACGGAAGGCTGCGCGTGTACCTGTTGTCCCCGGAAGGAAAAGAAGTTACCCTGTTCCGACTTCTGGAACACGACGTGTGTATGTTGTCCGCATCTTGTCTGATTAAGAATATTGCCTTTGATGTATATGTGGATGCCGAGGTGGACACAGAGATCATTCTGATCAGTCCGGCGGCATACGAAGATGTGGGAAAGAGAAACAATTTCCTTCCCGCTTATGTTCAGGATATTATCACCATGCGGTTTTCCGAGGCTATGTGGGTGATGGAACAGATTCTCTTTATGAATATGGACCGGCGATTAGCTATTTTTCTGCTGGAGCAAGCCAACATCGAGGAGTCGGATACGGTCAGCCTGACCCACCAGGAGATTGCCGACCACATGTCTACCGCCCGGGAAGTAGTGAGCCGGATGCTGAAATATTTTGCTAATGAGGGAATCGTCCGGGTCTCCCGAAAGGGCATCGACATCACAGACCGCAAAAAACTGACAGAAAAAGCCGAGTAACCCCGGCTTTTTTTATGGATTCATTCCGTGATATTATTGATTTTCCCCCTTGAGGATGCGAAGCAGGGCTTCCTCCAGCCAATCATCCACCGGGCTTTCCGATTCGGGATCATGGATTTCAAATCCCTTCCCGTCAAAGGCAGTGAAGCTACTGACGTCGCAGTTCAGCAGAAGCCCCAGGTGGCTTCCGGTGGTCAGGACCTTCATGGACATGGCCAATCGGGCGCCCTTGTCCCTGGCATCAGGCAGATGGTTGAAAAAATTCCCGTCCGGATCCAGATGCTGGCTGCCGCTGATATCAGCCCCCAGGGGAGCCAGAACTTTTCGGGCCAGGAATCCGCCGGTTCCGTTGCTGGCATCCAGAGAGATCTTGAGCCCAGTAAGCGGTTTTTCCTCTGTTGTGAAGGGACTGAAAGCCTTCCGATAGCGCTGAATCAGGTAATTGCTGTATGCTTGTGTCAGATCCCATTCGGTGGTGTGGTAAACCCTTTTGCCCAGACGGATTTCACAACGCTCCTGATAGGGAGTGTCCGGATAGAGGAGACACCCTCTTTCTGCCATGGCGTGACCCAGGATGGCGAAAACTTCCCGGCTTTCCAGGGGCCCTTCCGGCAGGTAAAAACGGTATCCGTTCATATGGGCATCGCCTTCGGGGGAAGTGATCAGAACGCCCAGATGACAGGTTTCGGGGATCAGGTCCCTGGCCTCCGGATTATCCATCATCCATAGTATAGCAGGATGGGAGGCCAATCCAAGATCCAGGCAGGTGACGCCTCTTGGAACCAGTCCTTCGAAAAAGCTGATTTTCAGCATTCGGCCCGACAAACGGGGATCCTGGGCTACTCCGATTACTAATTTTTCCGGAGGTAATCCGGTATGTTCCGCCAGCCAGGTAAGAGCAGCTAAAGCGATTTCCTGACCCCGTTCCGGAGAAAGGGTCCGTTCCTGACCCTCCATTCCAGTGAGGGCTACTTCTTCGATTATATTTTTCATAAAAAAATCTCCTTTTTTGATAATTTTAGTATACACTATTTAGGAACTTATGGTATAATAAGTTTCAGATGAGAAAATCACTTTTTAAATCTGGGGAATTGG
>JBLJBD010000009.1:0-4940 GCA_047637815.1 Anaerovoracaceae bacterium | reverse complement strand
CCCATAAGGTCATCGCTGATGTGATCACCCTGGACCATGAACCGGCTCCCGACGGGGAGGAATACGAAATCTTCGACCCCCAGGCCGTTTGGAAGCGCCAGCTCGTCAAGAATTTCTATGCCAGGAACCTTAGAAAGCCCATCTTCCTTGGAGGGAAGCTGGTCTATGACCTGCCGTCTCTGGATGAGATCCGCACCTATTGTCAGGAGCAGGTAGGCACCCTGTGGGATGAAATGCTCCGATTTGAAAATCCGTCGATCTACTACGTGGACCTTTCTGCCGAGCTGTGGGAAATGAAACACCGGATGCTGGAAGAACTCCAGAGCCAGATCGTAGAACTGGAAAAGGCATAGCAGGATTCCTTCGATCAAGAAAACAAAAAATAGAAAACTGGCCGGGTAGGGACCGGCCAGTTTTTTTGATGGAATTAATTTTGATGGTTTGGTGCAGGGAGGTCTTTATGCCTTGCCGCTGCAACCCAGTACGTTGACCAGCTTTCTCTTGACCATGTCTTTGATGGCAGCTCTTGCCGGAGTCAGATACTGACGGGGGTCAAAGTCTGCCGGGTGAAGAGCAAAATGTTCCCGGATGGCAGCAGTCATAGCCAGTCTCAGGTCCGAGTCGATGTTGATCTTGCAGACGGAGCTCTGAGCAGCCTGACGGAGCATTTCCTCAGGGATTCCGATGGCATCCGGCATGTTTCCGCCGTACTTGTTGACCTTTTCTACGAACTCCGGAATAACGGAGGATGCGCCGTGTAGCACGATGGGGAATCCGGGCAATCTTCTGGATACTTCTTCCAGAATGTCAAATCGCAGTTCCGGCTTCTGTCCCGGCTTGAATTTGAAAGCACCGTGGGAGGTGCCGATGGCGATGGCCAGGGAGTCGACGCCGGTCTTGGAGACGAACTCTTCGACCTGAGCCGGATCGGTGTAGGAATGCTGAGCCACATTGACATCGTCTTCGATGCCGGCCAGTTGTCCCAGTTCTCCCTCTACGGTTACTCCGTGGGCATGGGCGTATTCAACGACCTGTTTGGTCAGGGCGATGTTGTCTTCGAAGGAATGGTGGGAGCCGTCGATCATAACGGAAGTGAAGCCTCCGTCGATGCAGGCCTTGCAGATTTCAAAATCTGCACCGTGATCCAGATGAAGAGCGATGGGCAGGTTGGTGTCAGCGATGGCTGCCTCAACCAACTTGACCAGATAGATATGCTTGGCATATTTTCTGGCCCCCGCAGATACCTGAAGGATCAGCGGAGCGTTTTCTTCCATAGCAGCTTCGGTTATCCCCTGAACGATTTCCATGTTGTTCACATTGAAGGCCCCAATGGCGTATCCGCCCTTGTATGCCTTGTCGAACATTTCTTTTGTTGTTACTAATGCCATAATACTTCCTCCTTTTAAAATATCAGTGTAGCAGAGTTCCCCAATTCTGATGATCCGCTCAGCCCGTTTCTTCTCTTACAGCCCCGGTTTGGTGATGATGGCCATCACTTCCTCGGGGGTCGAGTCGGACGGGATGATAAAATTCCCTGTTTTGATCTGTGTGCCGGCGTTGGCAGCATCCACGGCGGTGAAAAAATCCTCTGTGGTTTCAAAGAGTCCCACGTCTACGAACTTGCCGGCGATGACCTGAAGAGATTCTCCGTAATTGATGTATACGGCAAACATTTCAAGCTCCCCTTCACCGGGTTCGATGGCGTCACCGGAAGTAGCTCCCGGGTTTTCAGCAGTGGATGGATCCGGGTATTCGTACTGGACCGGCTCCTCGGATTCGACAACGGGTGCCGCTTCCTTGGCGTAGGTCTCCGGATAGGCTAGAATGGCATCGATTCTGGAAAAAATGATAACCCCTGCAACGGATATGATGATCAATGCGACCAATATATCACTCTTGTCATAGATAAAATCCCTTAATCTGTTCATCCTCTCCCCCTCACTAGAAAATAGCAGATTCTGCTAGATATAATGTACCATATTTTTAGTGATTTAACAATTCCGGGCCGGTAAATTATTAAATTTTCTTTACACCATAGGATAGTGGACGTATTTGTTGTATAATAGTTCCATGATTGTTTTAAAA
The DNA here is from genome assembly GCA_047637815.1 of Anaerovoracaceae bacterium. Taxonomy (GTDB): domain Bacteria; phylum Bacillota; class Clostridia; order Peptostreptococcales; family Anaerovoracaceae; genus UBA5559. The sequence continues at coordinate 2,855 of JBLJBD010000009.1, read as the reverse complement.
ATAGGACCTAACGAAGACCAGCAGCGGCTGGACCGATTTCTGAAAAAGTATTTGAAAAACGCACCCTTAAGCCACATCTACCGGCTGATCCGCAAGGACGTCAAGGTAAACGGCAAAAGAGGTGCTATTGATTGTGTACTTCATGAAGGGGACGAAATTGCTCTTTACATGCCGGAAGAAGAACTGAAAAAGCTGACGGAAGTCCGGAGGACAGCCAAGGCGAAAAAGCAATTTTTGGTGGCCTTCGAGGATGAGAATCTTCTTGTGGTAGAAAAGCCCTTCGGGTTGCTGACCCACGGGGACCAGCAGGAAAAAAAGAACACCCTGGCCAATCAGGTGGCCGGCTATCTGGCGGAGACCGGTGCCTACCAGCCCGGCAGGGAAAGGACATTCGCCCCCTCTCCCGTAAACCGGCTGGACCGGAACACCACCGGCCTGGTGATCTTCGGCAAAAGCAGCAAAGCCTTGCAGGCTCTGAACCTGATGATCCGGGAACGGGGCTATGTCCATAAATATTACCTGACCATCGTGGCAGGAGAAATGAAAAAGGAACTAATCCTGAGGGACCGGATGGAAAAGGACCAGGATACCAACACGGTACGGGTCACCGATGCCGAAACCGAATCGGGAAAGCTGATGGAAACCGTGGCCAGGCCCCTCAAAACAGCCAAAGGCTATACCCTGGTGGAAGTGGAGCTGGTCACCGGCAGGACCCATCAGATCCGGGCCCATCTGGCCAGTGCCGGATTCCCGGTTATCGGAGATGCCAAGTACGGAAGCTCCTCGGTGAATCGACAGGTTGGCCGCCAATACGGCATTTCCACCCAGCTTCTCCACGCTTATAAACTCCATTTTGAACGGGGAGCTCCTCCCCTGGAATACCTGGAAGGGAAAGTGATCGAATGCAGGCTGCCGGAGCAGTTTGACCGGATCATGAAGGATATTTTCCACTGAAGAAGACACAAGGAGGTTCATTCATGCGGAAATACAAAGCCTACATGGCAGCTGCCGCGCTGGCGTTTCTGATGACCATCATCATAGCACCGGAAATTCATGAGGGGCAGGAAATGGAACCCCTGATTGCCCAGGGAGATGTGATCCTTCTTCTGAAACAGACCTACTCGGAGAACCGGGGCATGCCGGAAATCGGAGAAGTGGTGGTCCTGAAAAAATATGGCCTGGGTGAACAGCATGAGGAAGACAACCCCATCCGGCGGGTAACCGGATTGCCGGGAGACCGGGTTTTGCTGGATGACGGCACGGAAGAAGTCATCAAAGAAAATTACGTATATATTTCACCGGAGCTCCAAAAGGAACCGGAAGAGCCTCTTTCCGGAGGGAACCTGATCAAAAGCAGGGAAATCCGGGGCAGGGCCTTTCTCCGCCTCTGGCCTCTGGATAAACTAGGAGGAATCGACTCATGAAAGGGTTCATCAAGGAGCTGATCGTTGCGGCGCTGATCGCATTTCTGATCCTGCAGTTCATCAAACCAACCATCGTCAAGGAACGTTCCATGGAACCGACCCTGTACGAGAACAACTATATTTTCCTTAGCAAGCAGTCCTATAAGCTGGGGGAACCGGAACGGGGAGACATCATCGTATTTCACACCAACCTGACCACCTGGGAGGGAGAGGAAAAGCTGCTGATCAAGAGGGTTATAGGCCTGGCAGGAGATAAGATCACCATCGTGGACGGCCAAGTGTTCATCAACGAAGAACTGCAGGAAGAGGACTACATTCTGGAGAATTACACCTCCGGCTATGTGGAGGATTTCGAAGTACCGGAAGGAGAACTGTTCGTCATGGGAGACAACCGGGAGGTCAGCCTGGACAGCCGGTCCCCGGATATCGGATGCGTCAAGATTTCCGATGTGATCGGCAAAGCCTTCTTCCGACTGTACCCCTTTGAGGATATCGGGCTGCTGGACTGAGCAGCGGAGTAAGAACGAAGGATAGAAGATGAAGAAACGAATATTAGTAGCAAACAACAAAAAAGCTCGCCACGATTATTTCATCGAGGATGTGATGGAAGCCGGTCTCGTGCTCACCGGCACGGAAATCAAATCGATCCGCCAGGGCAAGGTCAACCTGAAGGAAAGCTATGCCAAGATCGACAACGGGGAAGTGATCGTTTTGGGGATGCACATCAGCCCCTACGAACAGGGCAACCGGTTCAATGTGGATCCTTTAAGACCCCGGAAGCTGTTGCTCCACAAGCAGGAAATCCGGAAGCTGATCGGGTACACCACCCTTAAGGGTCTGACTCTGGTCCCCCTGACCATGTACATCAACGAAAAGGGGATGGCCAAGATGGAACTGGCAGTTGCCAGGGGTAAGAAGGAATACGACAAGCGGGACACCATCGCCAAGAAAGATGCAGACCGGCGGATGCAGCAGGTCGCAAAAAATTATAGGAAAGACTATTAATTTGCTGAAAAAGTGGTATAATATAGTTGTACATCTCGTACACAAACCGGAACCCCAGTACTATGACGGGGGTGTAAAGGTTTCGACGGGGGTGTGGAACCAGGAGAAGCGAGCCGTAGTTTGCCAAGTCTACGTTAAAAATGGCACGTTAAATATAAACGCTAAAAATAACAACAATTACGCTTTAGCTGCTTAGTCGCAGTCGCGTCGTCAGACCGGATTTCCCTGTAGGCCCGGACCCTGGCGTCGATTATACAGGAAAACTCTGGGTGAGCTCCTAGTAGCTTAGAGGACCAATAGGATAGCGGATGTGTAAGCCTGCTGACCGGCGTGCACGGATGCGAAACAATAAATGACCAGCTGCGCTCGGAGAAACTTCTGCGGAAATGCTTTCGGACGTGGGTTCGACTCCCACCATCTCCACCA
>JBLJBD010000008.1:0-5729 GCA_047637815.1 Anaerovoracaceae bacterium | reverse complement strand
TTAATCCCAATTAAAAGAACCTAAAGATTACCTAAAGGTTACCAACTGTATAAGCGTTTCTACAAATTGTCGCATGTCGATTTGTGACGAAAGAAAAATGACAAGCAATTCCAACGCCTTTCGGGTTTTCACGCTTGTCATTATTTGTCGATGCTAACCAATTTGTAGAAACGCTTATACAGTTGGTGGGAATTTTTTGGTGGCGTCCAGGTATTTCATGAGGACGCCCAGGTTGGCGTAATAGTAGGAGAAGCGGTCGGATTTCTGGACCTCCAGAAGGCCGCTGGTGACCAGCTTCTTGATGTGCTGGGAAATGGTGGCCTGGGAATAGTCGAAGGCTTCCACCACGTCCTTGTTGCAGATTTTCTTCCGATCCCGGTTGGCGTTCATGATGAAACGGAAGATCTTTATCCGGGCCGGGTGGGCCAGGGCATCGGAAACCCGTGCAATCAGGAGAATGTCCTCCTCCTGCATGGTATCCGGTTCTTTTCGTAATCGCATAGTAGTCCTCCCTTTGATAGTGATTAATATATCGCCTATTAACAATACATGAGGGGCCGGAAAAAGTCAAGAAAAACATATGCAAATATTTTTGCACTAAAAAGAAAAAACTGGTACAATAGAAGAAATAACCCGGCAGAACAACAGGGAGATGAATTGGAAGCCCGGCACGGAAAGGAGAATTTCATGAACGCCCGAGAAGTAGAAAAAGTCCTCTTTGAACTTTCCCAGATCATTAAAGACGGAGTCCACGTGGTCAATGCCCAGGGAAAGAGCATTATCTATAACCATGCCATGGCCGTTTTGGAAAAGACCCCCAGAGAAGCAGTCATCGGAAAGCACTTCCGAAAGGTCTTCTCTCACATACCCCTGGAAGAAAGCACCATGGCCAAGGCCCTTTACAAGAATACCCCGACCATAGAAAAGAGGCAGACCTATCTGAACAGTTTCGGCAAGGAGGTCACCACCGTCAACACCACCATTCCGGTGACGGATTCGGAAGGTCGGGTCATCGCAGCCATTGAACTCTCCCGGGATATTACGGATTTTGAAAAGCTTTCCAACCAAATTCTGGATCTTCATCGGGAATCGGCGAAACCGGGCCATTCCGGGGAATTGAAACTGAAGCGGTATGATTTCAGTGACTTGATTGGTAAAAATGAAGGATTCCAGGAAGTGGTAGAAACGGCCAGGATGGCGGCCACCAGTGACGCATCTGTTTTTATCGTGGGAGAAACCGGTACGGGAAAGGAACTCTTTGCTCAAAGCATTCATTTTGACAGCAAACGAAAGGAGCGGCCCTTCCTGGCTCAGAACTGTGCGGCAATTCCGGAAACCCTGCTGGAAGGAATGCTTTTCGGAACGGCAAAAGGCGGATTCACAGGCGCTGTTGACCGGGAAGGCCTCTTTGAGCAAGCCAGCGGAGGCACTTTGCTGCTGGATGAAATCAATGCCATGCCCTTTGAGCTTCAGGGAAAACTCCTGCGGGTCCTCCAGGAAGATTACATCAGAAGAGTGGGAGGAACCAAAGACATTCCCGTGGATGTGCGGATCATTGCCACCGTCAACGAAGATCCGGCCATGCTGATCCAGACCGGCCGGCTGCGCAAGGATCTGTATTACCGTCTCAATATCATCAATCTATCCATTCCCCCTTTGAGGGAGAGAAAAGACGACATCCCCCTGTTGGTGGATGAGTTCATCATCAAACACAACGACCGGTTGGGCAAAGAGGTCTGGATGGCCTCCGAATCCGCCTTGGAAAAAATGCTGGAGCACGACTTCCCGGGGAACGTCCGGGAGCTTGAAAACCTCATTCAGTCCGCCATTTCCCTGGCAGGAAAGGAACACGTGCTGACAGACAGGCACATTCGAATCAGCACCTTGGGGCGAAGGGAAGCGGGAAACCACCAGTTCCAGGGGGCAGACCTGGAAAAGGGCCTGGACAGCTTCCTTTCCCATGTGGAGGAGTCACTGATTCGGGAGGCCATGCTGATTGCCAATGGGAACATCACGAAGGCAGCCCAGCGACTGAAGATTAAAAGACAGACCTTGCAGCACAAGCTGAAGAAGATGAACGGAGAAAGTGGGGAAAATGGAGAAATTGAGAGATAGTAGCAAATATATTTGCACTATGGAGCAAATTGTTTGGCATTAAATACAGCAATTTGGCCCAGAGAATCGGGAATAAACCGCAAACCAATCGCTAAAACCCAGGAAATACCAAATTCCAACAGAAATTTCCCAGTAGATGAGCCGATACCAGGCTCATTTTTTATTGGCATGGAACTTGCTTTATATGTAGGTATGGGAAAACCATCCCAATAACTTGTTATAAAATCCAAAGAATCATTATAGGAAAAGAAAAGGAGAACACATTATGGAAAATGTAAAAGTAATCATCTGGGGTCTTGGAGCCATGGGCGGCGGAATGGCCGATATGCTGCTGAAGAAAAAGGGTGTGGATATCGTGGGCGCTGTAGGCCGTGGTGACAAGATCGGCAAAAGCATGTACGACTATATTGAAACTCCCCGGGGAGACCGACCGGACGTCATCATCGGAACACCGGAAGACGTGATTAAAGAAAAATGCGCCGACGTCGTTCTGACCGCCACCGATTCCTTTACCAAAACGGCTTTTGACCGGCTGAAATTCTGTCTGGAAAAGAAAATCAACGTGGTATCCTCCGCCGAAGAAATGGCCTATCCTCAGGCCCAGAATCCAGAGCTGGCTGCTGAGCTGGACCGGATCGCCAAGGAAAACGGTGTATCCATCATCGGAACCGGCATCAACCCGGGACTGATCATGGACCTGCTGGTCATCACCATGACCGGATGCTGTGAAACCGTAGACCACATCATCTCCCGAAGAGTCAACAGCCTGTCTCCCTTCGGACCAGTAGTCATGGAAGAGCAGGGAATCGGTGTCACACCGGAAGAGTTCAAGACCAAGCATTTATCCGGCCATGTAGGATTCCCCGAATCTGTCAACATGATCACCGATGCGCTGGGATGGGAGCTGGAGAAAGTAACCCAGTCCATGGATCCCATCTTTACCGATGTTGACCGGAAATCCAAATATGGGTTTGCTGCTGCCGGAAACGTAGCCGGCGTTGCCATGAAGGCCAACGGATATGTGGACGGAGAAGTGAAGATCGAGATGGATCATCCCCAGCAGATCGAGCCGGAGCAGGTGGGCGTCCAGACCGGTGACTATGTCATCATCAAAGGAACCCCCAACATCAATCTGGCCAACACCCCGGAAGTTCCCGGAGGAATCGGCACCATCGCCATGTGCGTCAACACCATTCCCCAGATCATCAATGCCAAACCGGGTCTCCACACCATGATCACCATCCCCGTACCCAGAGCCATCATGGGAGACATGCGGAACATGATCGATCCGGAATGCAAAATCGTTAAATAAGAACCAGGAATCAATGCCCCGGCCAATTTGCAAGGATCGGCCGGGGATTTCATAAGGAGAAATGACATGATTAAAAAAGGAGAATGGGTACGGATTCATAAGATCATCCTGACCCCGGCGGAAAGAGCTCCCCAGATACCCGACGACACCAGAGCCGTCCCCCTGGAATTATGGGTCAAGGGATTTCTGCAGGCGGATGCCGAAATCGGGGACCAGGTTGAAATCGAAACCGTCACCGGAAGAGTGGAAACGGGCAAGCTGATTGAAGTAAACCCCTATTACACCCATGACTTTGGGAAATTTATTCCCGAACTGCTTCAGATTGATAAGCAGACCAGAGAAATCCTGTTCGGAGGTGGAAAGTAATGGAAAGAGCCAATGATTACGCCTCCGTTATGGGGCGAAAAGCCGAAATCATGCTGAAATCCGTCGGCATCGACTACTCCAAATTCGAAAGCGGATCCATTGCCTTCGATTATGAGAAGATGATGCGGGAAACCGGCTACACTTTAGAAGAAATGCAGAACATCCAGTACAGCGTCAACGTGGGAAACACCCCGATTCTGGAACTGAAAAACATCACCGCCCTGGCCAGAGCCTGTGCTCCCGCCGGAAAAGGGGCCCGAATCTTTATAAAAGATGAAGCGGCCAATCCTTCCGGAAGCTTTAAAGCCAGAAGAGCTGCCAACGCAGTGTATCATGCCAAGAAGCTGGGCTATAAGGGGGTCATCGCTGCCACCAGCGGCAACTACGGAGCTGCCGTTGCCTCTCAGGCGGCTATTGCCGGGCTGAAGTGCATCGTGGTTCAGGAATGCTACGACTCCAAGGGCGTAGGCCAGCCGGAAATCATCGAAAAGGCCAGAAAGTGTGAAGCCCTGGGTGCGGAAGTGGTTCAGCTTTCCGTAGGACCGGAACTCTTCTACAAGTTCCTGCTCCTGTTGGAAGAAACCGGCTACTTCAACGCCTCCCTCTATACCCCCTTTGGCATTGCCGGAGTAGAAACCCTGGGGTATGAAATCTCCATGCAGTTCCGGGAAAAATACGGAAAAGATCCGGATGTGGTGGTCTGCACCAACGCCGGCGGGGGAAACCTGACCGGTACCGCCAGAGGCCTGGCAAAAGCCGGAGCCCATCCCACCATCATCGGCGCTTCCGTATCCCTGGCAGGCCTCCACATGGCCTCCGATGAAGCCTTTAATAAAAAATCCTTCACCACCGGCCACACCGGATTCGGGGTACCCTTCTCCTCCTGGCCGGATCGCTCCGATGTTCCCCGTTCGGCGGCAAGACCCCTCCGATACATGGACCGGTATGTGACCATTGCCCAGGGCAGCGTCTTCTATATGACGGAAACCCTGGCCAGCCTGGAAGGACTGGAAAAGGGACCGGCCGGGAACACCGCTCTGGCAGCCGCCTTTGCCCTGGCTCAGGAGCTGGATCAGGATAAGACCATCATCGTCCAGGAAACCGAGTACACGGGAGCTGGCAAACACGTTCAACCCCAGCTGTCTTTTGCCCGGGACAACGGCATCGAGATCCTCTTCGGGGATCCCAAGGATGAAATTCCCGGAAAGACCATCATCCTGCCCTCCCATCCATCTCTGCTGAAGACCACGGAGGTGGACCTGGATAAGATGAGAAAATCCCTGATCCGAACCGCCATGAAGACCTATCAGGTAGAGGAGCCCACCGAAGAAGATATCCGGTTCCTGGCAGAAGAAACCAAATCCACAGAAGAATTCGTCCGGGCTCAGATCGAAGCCAATAAGGCTGAAGCCGAAAAATAGAAAGGATTGAGATTATGAAACGAGCAGATGATTTTGCAGAACGCAGAAAGCATCTGGCCAGCCTGTCCGACCAGGAACTGTATGAACGGTTCTGGAGTCTGACGGAGCAGGTGGTAGATCCCCTGCTGGAGCTGGGCAGAAAAAATACAAGCCCCTCGATTGAAAGAGCCGTCCTTTTGCGGATGGGCATCTCTTCCCTGGAAACCCAGCCCATCGTTCAGGGTTGTATGGACCGGGGCTTGATGGGAAAGGGAGCCGGTCATGTGGTCTATCGACTCTCCCAGGAATCAGGTATTTCCATCAAAGAGGCCGGAACCATGCTGGCTTCCGGAAAGGGCTGGGACCAGGTCACAGCTCTGTTCAAAGGAGGGAAATAGCATGTCAGAGTTCAAACTGAAGCACAATGAAAAGCTGGATATCGAGAATATCCTGAAAGATTTAGACCAGTATCGGCCGAAGAGAAGAGGCTGGACCTGGCGTACCCCGGTCCCCGGCCTGAAAATGGGCCCCTTCGA
>JBLJBD010000007.1:0-2226 GCA_047637815.1 Anaerovoracaceae bacterium | reverse complement strand
ATAGCCGTAAACATGGAGATTTTTATTAAATATTGGCTGTCTGGCAATATACAATAGATGGCCCTCTTTTACGTGTAAATTGGTTGATTTCTATTAATTGGTGTTTGGATTCTAATACTTGTACTATATAACCATCTTTTACTCCTTGTCAACTCTTACTCTCATATGATATCCTTTTATCGATGTTCTGAATGAAGAAAGCGAATGGTTTTTATGGATTACCTTTTAAATAGTTGTTTGCTGGCCGTGATTTATATTCTTTTTTTCCGTAAGCGGTGGAAGGAAAATCCGGCCCACAGCCTGGAACTGAATTTTATCATGTACCTTTATATAGGATTGGTCCTGATGGTTACCCTGATGCCCTTTGCCACTCCCTTTGGTGAGATACGGGATTCCATTTCCCACACGATCAATCTGATCCCTTTCCGGGACCTGAGCCTCGGGTATCGGGGGGCAGAAAGGGAAATCCTGTTGAATGTGGTTATGATGATTCCCTTTGGGTTTCTGTATCCGGCCATTAAGAGACGGGGGCTCCTCATCACGGTGCTCATGACCTTTCTGTTCAGCCTGACTATTGAAACAGCTCAGCTGGTCAGCAACTGGTGGGGAGGCCGGATACCCCGGCTCTTTGACGTAACGGACCTGATTACCAATACAGCAGGAGGATTCTTGGGATACCTCCTTTTCCTGATTTTTGGTACCCTGTTTCTGAAGGTGGCCAAGGTTGGATCTGGGAATGGAGGGGACTCGATTGGCAAATGAATTTCATCCAATAGGCAATGGAGCCCATCCGATCAAGCCCATCGGGAGAATCTGCTCCCCCCTTAAGACCAAGTTCGGGGTGCCCCGGCAGAGCGGCGTGATTGAGGAACTAAAAGGGCAAATTCTGATGGAACCGGAATACAGGCATCCAGACTACTTTCGGGGGCTGGAGGAATTTTCCCATATCTGGTTATTATGGCAATTTTCAAAGGCGGTAGGTCATAAGGTGTCACCGACGGTCCGCCCACCACGATTCGGTGGCAGCCGGCGAATAGGGGTCTTTGCCAGCCGTTCTCCCTTTCGGCCCAACAGCATCGGTTTGTCCTGCGTCCGACTGGATCGGATTGAGACCCATCCCGAATTGGGTCCGATTCTTCATATTTCCGGAGCAGATCTGGCAGATTCCACCCCAATATATGACATCAAGCCGTACCTGCCCTATACGGATTCCCGCCAGGATGCAGTAGGGGGCTATACAGAAAAGCTGAGTGATTTAAACCTAAAGGTTTCTTTCCCGGAGCACCTACTGGAGGATATTCCCGAAAGTAAAAGGACCCTGCTCCTGGAGATCCTTTCCCATGATCCAAGACCGGCTTATCAGAAGGACCCGGACCGAATCTATGGCTTGGAATTTGACGGTTTCGATATCCGATTTTCGGTTTCGGACAGTTCCCTTGAAGTGAAGGAGGTAAAAACCATGTCTCATGAATGTGGCTGTGGCTGCAGCGAAGCCAATGATACAAACGGCAGCTGCGGCTGCCATGGAGCCAGTAATACAAGCGGCAGCTGCAGCTGCCACGGCAACTCAGGTCAGAGCAACTGCGTATCCCTGGTTCCCATATTTAATCATCTGCCAACGGAGCAAATGGAAGAAATCCGAAAGGGTGCTGTAACCCGGTCTTTTCGTAAGGGGGAGAGCATCTACCGGGCCGGAGATCCCTCGGACACCCTTTATATCCTGGGCAGCGGCAGAGTGCGGATTTTCCGGTTGTCCGAATCCGGAAAGGAACAGCTGCTGAGAATCATGAAACCCGGCGATTTCATGGGTGAACTGGCCCTGTTTTCGGAATCGATCCATGAGGAGTTTGCCGAAGCCATGGAGCCAACGGAAATGTGCATCCTGAAGCGGGATTCCTTTCAGAAGATTCTGCTGGAATATCCCTCCGTCTCCCTGCGAATGCTGAGCGAGTTTTCCAGAAGGCTGGAAGAGTCTGAAAAAAAGACTGCCCGCATCGCAACGGAAACAGTCGAGACGAGAATCGCCCTGTATCTTCTGGATCTTTATTCGGAGTCCGGGAAAAAGTCCCGGGTGACCCTTCCCATGAGTAAAAAAGATCTAGCCTCTTATCTGGGCACCACCCCGGAAACCATCAGCCGAAGACTGGCTGACATGGAGGACAGCGGCCTGATCCGCCAGCATACCAATAAATCCATAGAAATAGTAGATCCTGACGGACTGTCCCT
>JBLJBD010000006.1:0-3924 GCA_047637815.1 Anaerovoracaceae bacterium | reverse complement strand
AAAACGAAATTATTGATCGAAGGAGTTGCCATGTTTGAAAAATTGCTCAGTAAAAAGCCTAAGAACCCAGATGCGATCAAGACAGGATCAGAGAGCACCTCTGTATTGAACGAAAGAGACTTCATCACCAGGATGGCAGACAAAATCTCCACTTCCGACGTGATTGAAAATGAATTATATCTGAAGCACGACGTGAAACGAGGCCTTCGAAATGCCAACGGAACCGGCGTCGTGGTGGGCCTTACCCGGGTGGGGGAGGTCTGCGGTTACCAGATCAACGAAAACAAAGAAAAGGTACCGGTGGACGGCAAACTGTATTACCGGGGCTATGATGTAGAAGACCTGGTGACCAACTGTATCCGTGAGGACCGTTTCGGATTTGAGGAAACCACTTATCTTCTCATGTTCGGAGATCTTCCCACCAAAAAGCAGCTGCAGGATTTCAATGAAATGCTGGGAAGGAAGCGGGACCTCCCCTTGGGATTCCCCCGGGATATGATCCTGACCGCTCCTTCTGTGAATATCATGAATAAACTGGCCCGGAGCGTCCTGGCTCTTTATTCCTATGACCCCTCTCCGGAGGACACTTCCGTGACCAACGTGCTCCGCCAGTCCATCGACCTGATCGGTTATTTCCCCAGCCTCATCGCTTACGGCTATCAGGCCAAATGCGCCTATTTTGACAATATGAGCCTCCATCTCCATTATCCGATTCCCGAACTGACCACCGCAGAAAACATTCTCCGGATGATTCGGGCGGATGGTGCCTATACGGACCTGGAAGCCAAGCTGCTGGATATCTGCCTGATGCTCCACGCGGAGCACGGCGGAGGAAACAACTCCACCTTTGCCACCCATCTGATCACTTCCTCCGGAACCGATACCTATTCGGCTATTTCCGCGGCTGTGGGTTCCCTCAAGGGGCCCAAACACGGCGGTGCCAACATTGCGGTCATCAATATGGTGGCGGACCTGAAGAAGAACGTGAAGGACATTACCAATTACAAGGAAGTGGAAAAATATCTGGTCAAGGTCCTGAAAGGGGAAGCCAATGACGGCAGCGGACTGATTTACGGTCTGGGCCATGCCATCTACACCATCTCCGACCCCAGGGCCCGGGTCCTGAAGGATATGGCCAAGAAACTGGCCACCGATAAAAATCTGTTGGATGATTACATGCTCTGCGATTTCATCGAAAAGCGGGGGGCAGATTTGTACGAGGAGGTAACCGGAAACCGCAAGCCCATGCCGGCCAATGTGGATCTTTATTCCGGCTTCGTTTACAACGCTCTGAACATTCCTTCGGATATCGCCACTCCCCTCTTTGCCACTGCCCGGCTTTCCGGCTGGTGCGCTCACCGGCTGGAGGAGCTGGTTTCCGGCAAACGGCTGATGCGCCCGGCTTATAATTGTGTGCAGCCTCACCTGGAGTACACCCCCATGGACCAGCGAAAATAACCAACTCCGGACCGGATTCTGAAAAGATTCGGTCCCTTGTTTTTGAGGGAATCCTATGAAAACCACCATCATTAAGCTGATCATCGCCATCGCCGCTTTTTCCCTGACGGTGGCCACGGTTGTTGGGAGCATCACCTTTTCCCGAAGCTCCGAATATCTGCAGCGGGAAATCGAGTCCAATGTGCGGAACAACGCGGAAAAATATGCCAACCAGTTCAGCGCCATCTTCAATCACACAGAAGGAATGGTGGACTCTCTGGTCGCCTTCGTATCCGTAACCTTCGACCCGGAGGAGCTGGCCCGTGATCCCGGTTATATGGAGCGTTACAAGGAGCAGCTGAAGGGAGTCATCGCGGAAACCATCTCTGCCACCACCATCGCCCATGGCCTCTATGTCACCTTCAATCCGGAACTGTCTCCCAATAATGACGAAGTCTGGTATTCCTATCAGGATGGAGTTGCTACCTACATCGAAGCGGACTTTGAGGGGAATCTCCGGGATTTCAGCGAACCCTATCCGGATGATATGCAGTACTACTTCGCCCCCATTAAGGCAGGTCGGGCTATGTGGACCGGGCCCTACTTCGACCGTGACATCCGAATCAATGTTCTTTCCTACTCCAAGGCCATTTACGCCGGTGACTTTTTTGTTGGAATCGCCGGAGCCGATGTGACCACGGGAGACACCACCGACATCATTAAGAGCATGCATCCTTATGATAATAAGGGGTATGCCTTTCTTCTCAACGATGAGCTGGACTTCATCATCACCCCCGAATCTATGCCGGTAGTTTCACTGCTGGACATCATACCCGAGTCCTATGCCCAGGTGGCCTCCCAGTTGATGCAGCAGCCCTCCGGCAATCTGCGGCTGGAGGTGGACGGAAAACGGTATATCACTGGCTATGCCCGGCTGAACAACGGGTGGATCCTTGGGATTTCCCAGCTTCGGGAGCAGGCCTTCAGCCCCATCTATAATCTGAACCGGGTCCTGTTGGGTCTGGGAGTCATCATTTCCCTGCTGATTGTCCTGTTTTCTACCTTCTTTTCTATTTCCTTCTCCCGGCCGATCAGCATCCGGCAGAATACCCTGGAAGCCCAGAATCGGGAAAAGGACGTCCTGCTGATGTATCAATCCAGGCAGGCCAAAATAGGAGAAATGGTGGGCAATATCGCTCACCAGTGGAAACAGCCCTTGAACAGCATTAACCTGGTGCTGGCCAACATCATGGACAGTTACCGCTACGGCGAGCTGGATGAAAAATCCCTGAATGCCAGTATCAGCAAGGCCGAGGATATCATCCACAACATGTCGGAAACCATCAGCGATTTCACCGGGTTCCTGAAACCCCCCAAAGAAAAGGAGCACTTTGATGTCCACGACAGTATGGCCATGGCCCTGTCCCTGATGGAAGAAAGTCTCCACAAGAACAACATCCGGGTGAACTACCATAAAGAGGATTCCTGCATGGCCTATGGCTATGCCAACGAATTTTCCCACGTTCTGTTCAATATCATCGGCAACGCCAGGGATGCCATCCTGTCCGAGGATCCTCCGGTGAAGCAGATTGATATCAACATCCGGAATGAAGGCAGGAGCCTCTTCATCCAAGTGGTGAACCGGGGCTGCAAAATTGCCGAGGATACCCTGTCCCTGGTCTTCGATCCCTACTTTACCACCAAAGAAGAGCGGGGGGGCACCGGCATCGGTCTTTATATTTCTAAAGTCATCATCGAACAGCGGATGAACGGCAAAATCTGGCTGCAAAACATCGAGGACGGTGTCAGCTGCGCCATCAGCCTTCCCTGCTCCGATAATATCCGTTTCCAGGAGGATTGCCATGAATCACAGGAATCATCATGATCAAACCATGCAGGAAAATACTTTAAAAGAAATGAAAGTGCTGTATGTGGAGGATGACCAGGCCACCGCAGAAGAGCTGAGCCAGTTTCTCAAGCGGCGAGTCGGGAAAGTCTATGTAGCCAGGGATGGTCAGCAGGGGCTGGAACTCTTTGAAGAAAACAAACCAGACATCATCATTGCGGATCTGTTCCTTCCTAAAATCGGCGGAATTGAAATGGTGAAGGCTATTCGTAGCAAAGGCTTTGAAACGCCAGTCATCATTACTTCTGCAGTCAGCGATTCCAATGTGATTCTAAGTGCAGTGGACGCAGGAATCCTCAAATACCTGCTGAAGCCCATCCGGACCACAGAATTGCTGAAGGAACTGGGAGAAATCGCCGAAAAAATAGCAGATAGCAGCGTCCGCTCTTCGGAATATTTTTTTCCCAACAAAAAAGATCTGGAAAGCCGGATCAAAAAAGAATTTTCTGCCATGCTAAAAGCCTCAACCGGGAAAGGCCCCAAAGATGTGATTGTTTTCATCTCCCATGGCACCCTGGAAATCTGTTGCACCGAGGTGATGACTCCTTATGAAAAAACACTGCTTGACAATTTTCACAATT
>JBLJBD010000005.1:0-5995 GCA_047637815.1 Anaerovoracaceae bacterium | reverse complement strand
ACGTCAGCTTTATTGCACCGGTGGTAGTGATGCCGGGAGAAAATGAAATGGAAGCCCTGGCCAACGCGGGCCTTCGGCTTCTCCGGGGAGAAGAGACTGCCCGGGAATATACGAGATAGGAGAATTCATGTATTTACTGACCATAATAATGATGACCGTTACCCTGCCCCTGATCTTGGTTCTAGCCGGAATCGGAAGGAAACAGCATCCCTACGGGGTAATCCTTCAGAGCATCATGATGCTGTTTTTGTCCATGACATTGCTCTTTGCCTTTGCCTGGTCCACCGGGGAGCCCCTGGCGGTGTCCATCATGAAGGATGTGGAGCTCAGCGTGGATCAGCTGGTCCGGATGGATTCCTTTCTGGAAATGACCGGTCTTGCCGGAATGGAAGAGGGAGAAGCCAGAACAGCCCTGCTTCAGCTCTACGGAACCCTGGTGAACATGCTGCCTTCAGCAGTGGTCAGCTGGGGGATCCTGCTTTCTTATCTCTATTACTTGGTGATTTCCAAACTGCGGAACAAGATGGGGAAGGAAACCCTCTTGCTCCCCCCCTTTTCCCTGTTCACCCTGCCCAGGAAAGCCATCTACGGCAGCCTTTTGATTTATGCCCTTTCCTGGCTGGCAGCTGCCGCTGGTTGGGTAGCCCAGGATACCCTGCTGTTGAATGTCCGGGCCATGATTGAATTTGTCTTTGCCATCCAGGGACTGGCCGTCGTCTTTTTTACCATGAAGATGAAAAAGGTTCCGGGATTTCTCATTGTCCTGATTGGCGGAGCCCTCTTTTTATCCGGGCTGGGAAGGATTTTCCTGTCGCTGCTGGGCTTCTTTGACCTGCTGACCGGGCTCCGTCAAAAATTGCAAAATCGATGAAATCCTTCGGATTGTATGATATAATATAGATTCGCAGATTGACAGAATAACCTTCCTGCCGAAGGGAGCCTGAGGAGAAAATATGGCACAACACCGAATTGAAAAATTGCTGGCCACCTACGTGCCCTTGCCCATGTGCATCATCAATTCCAATGGGAAGGTTACCCGAGCCAGCGGCAAGATCGATGAAGTATTTATATATGACGGAATCCGGGATGCGGATATCTTCGCTCTGACCGGGATCAAGCTGGAAGAATACCAGAAAGCCGCCAAGGGAGAAAAAAAGCTGATGCTGTCCCGGAACGACAAGACCTTCCGGATGCAGGTGCTGCCCGTCAGCGAAGAGGAAAATGCCTCCCTTGCCATTTATTTTCTGGATGTCACCGGATACGAATCCCTGAAAGCCAAGTACAACGACGAGCGAACCTGCATCGGGATCATCCACGTGGATAATTACGACGAACTGAAAGCCAGCAACTCGGATGTAATGAGGCTGACCATCCTGACGGAAGCGGATCGGAAGATTCGCCAGTGGTGCCTGAAGATCAATGCGTCGGTTCACAACCAAAAGGATCATATCTATTTTGTTATCTTTGAAAATCAGTATTTGGAAAAGATGATAGAAAATAAATTCGGGATACTCGATGATATTCGCAGCATCGAATCCGAATCCGATTTCCCTGTGACCCTGAGCGTCGGCATCGGTGCCGGCGGGAAAAATCTGGCCCAGACCCATCAGTTTGCCCAGGATGCCATGGACCTGGCCCTGGGAAGGGGTGGCGATCAGGCAGTGATCAAAAGGGGGAGCCGCATCGAATATTTCGGTGGCAAGATGAAGACGGTGGAAAAGAGCAATAAGGGAAAATCCCGAATCGTGGCCCACGCCCTTCGTCAACTCATCGACCAGTCCTCCCGGGTCATGATCATGGGACACCGGTATCCGGATATGGATGCCTTCGGGGCAGCCCTCGGTATTTATCGGATTGCTGCAGCCCGGAACAAGGAAGCCCACATCATCATCAATGCCTATAACGAGACCCTCCATGAAGTCTATACCCTGGCCAAAGAGAGCGAGGCTTACAGCTTTATCAACAATGAAAAAGCCATTGCCATGTCCGATAAAGAAACCCTGATGGTCATCTTGGACACCCATCGCCCCAGTCTGGTAGAATGCCCGGAACTCTTCGGTATCACCGACCGGATCGCTGTCATTGATCATCATCGACGGGCAGAGGAGAGCATCGAAAATGCGACCCTGGCCTACATGGAAACTTATGCTTCTTCTACCTGTGAGCTGGTGACGGAAATCCTTCAGTATTCCCTGGACAAAAAAGGCATCAGCAAGTTTGAAGCAGAAGCCCTGCTGGCGGGAATCACGGTGGATACCAACCGGTTCTCCGTGAAAACCGGCGTTCGAACCTTTGAGGCTGCTTCCTGGCTGAGACGGTCCGGTGCAGACACCTCCAGCGTCAAACGATACTTCCAGTCCGATGTGGAAGCCTTCAAGCTGAGAGCCAACACCATTGTGAACGCCCGGATTTCCGAAAGAGGCTTTGCCTATTCCATTTGTGAAGGGATCCATCCGGACATGCAGATCATCAATGCCCAGGCGGCGGATGAGCTGCTGGCCATCAAAGGAGTCATTGCCAGCTTTGTAGCCGGTGTGGCGGAAGGGGGCAAAACGGTGATCAGTGCCCGTTCTCTGGGAGAGA
This sequence comes from Anaerovoracaceae bacterium, assembly GCA_047637815.1. Lineage (GTDB taxonomy): Bacteria > Bacillota > Clostridia > Peptostreptococcales > Anaerovoracaceae > UBA5559. Next base: position 3,412 of record JBLJBD010000005.1, on the reverse strand, counting down.
TCAATGTTCAGGCGCTGATGGAAAAACTGGGGGGCGGCGGTCATCTGACCACAGCAGGAGCCCAGGTGGACGTTTCTCCCGAGGAAGCCCTGGATTTGATCCGAAGGGAAACGGAAAAAATAGAAGAGTAGCCATAAAGGGGGAAAGCCCCGTTGTATTGATAGGAGGAACCATTATGATCGTAATCCTGCTGAAGGATGTGAAAGGAACCGGAAAAGCCGGTGAAGTCGTGAAGGTCAGCGACGGATATGCCCGAAATATGCTGATTCCAAAGGGACTGGCCCAGGAAGCCACCGAAGGAAACGTGAGAAGTCTGGAAAAACAGAAAAAACTGGCTGAGGACAAGCGGGCAACGGAACTGGCGGAAGCCAGGAAACATGCGGAGAAAATCAGCGGCCTGACCGTGGAAATCGTCACCAAATCGGGAGAAGGAGGCAGGCTGTTCGGATCCATTACCTCCAAGGACATCGCCGATGCCCTGAAGGAACAGCACAAGATCGATATCGACAAGAAAAAATTCCAGATGGACGGCCCTATCAAACAGACTGGAGAAACTCGGGTAGACATCAAGCTCTATCCGGAGGTCACCGCATCCTTGACGGTACGGGTACGGGTGTAAGGATATGATGGAAAGAATTCCGCCCCATAACGAAGAGGCAGAAAAATCCGTACTCGGCGCGGTCATGCTCAGCAAGGATGCCCTTTTTGATGTCATGGAGGAAGTCCGTTCCGGTGATTTTTATCACGAAGCCCATCGGGAGATTTTTGATGCGGTCAGTGATTTGTTCCGCCGGAATGCACCGGTGGATACCCTGACGGTTTCCGAGGAGCTGAAAAAGCGGAAAACCCTTGAAATGGCAGGGGGAAGAGCCTATGTGGCCACCCTTTCCACCCTGGTACCCTCCACTGCCAATGCCCGGCAGTATGGCAAAATCGTGGCGGAAAAAGCGGCCCTCCGGAACCTGATCCAAAAGGCCGGCGAGATCGTGGAAAAAAGCTACCAGGAAAAGCAGCCGCCGGAGCAGGTCCTGGATTTTGCCGAGCGTAGTATTTTTGAAATCGCCCAGCAGCGTCAGCGAAATGATTTTTCCCCCTTAAAAGACGTGTTGCTGGAAAACATCAATATTATTGATAAAATGTCCCAGCTGGATGGAAACCTTACCGGCATCACCTCCGGATTTCTGGACCTGGATGCCAAGACTTCCGGGTTTCAGCGATCGGACTTGGTCATCATCGCTGCCCGTCCGGCCATGGGTAAGACGGCATTTGCCCTGAACATCGCCCAGCAGGCGGCCATCAAGGGCAACGCCAATGTGCTGATCTTCAGCATGGAAATGTCCAAGGAACAGCTGGGTCAACGACTTTTAGCCATGGAGTCCCGAATCGAAATGCAGAAGCTGAAAACCGGCGATCTGGAACGAAAGGACTGGGACCAGATCAGCGTAGCCATGGACGTCCTGTCCAGGGCCAGCATCTACATTGATGATACCCCGGGAATCTCCGTCATGGAAATCAAGAACAAATGCCGGCGGCTCAAAGTGGAGAAAGGGCTGGACATGGTCATCGTAGACTATCTGCAGCTGATGTCCATGGAGGGAAAAACCGACAATCGGCAGCAGGAGATTACGGCCCTGTCCCGATACCTGAAATTGCTGGCCAGAGAAATGGACTGCCCCGTGCTGGTCCTGTCCCAGCTGTCCCGGGCACCGGAACAGCGGACGGATCACCGGCCAATCCTGTCCGACCTTCGGGAATCGGGAGCCATCGAGCAGGATGCGGACATGGTCATCTTCCTGTACCGGGATGAATATTATAATCCGGAGGATACGGAAAAGCCGGGAATCTGTGAAATAATCATATCCAAGCACCGAAGCGGCCCCACTGGTGTGGTGGATCTGACCTGGCTTGGAAAATATACGAGATTCGTGGATAAGAGCAATATCGGGAGGTAAAGGATGAGAATTACAGAAGATATGCTGGTTTGTCAGGTACTGGAGCTGGACCCGGATCTGGAGGCGGTTTTCCTTCAGTATGACATGAACTGCGGAGAGTGTTCCGCCGGAGAGCGGGAAACGATTCTGGAAGCAGCGGAAGGCCACGACGTGAATGTGGAACTGCTGTTAAAGAGCCTGAATGAAGTAGTTGTTCAAAAGGCATCCGCCCGTTGAACAGGAGAGTAGAGATTGGATAAAAGCATTTACCGAAAACAGGCCAAGGAAGCTTTTTTATTTGATACAAAAGTGGAAAACCTGTTTATCAGCGAATATATGGTGGCAGCTCCCGGGGAGTTCGTTAAGGTGTACCTGACGGCCCTGATGCTGGCCGATCTGCAAGAGCCGGTGACCCATGAGGGAATAGCCCGGCATCTTGGCATTCCCGAGGAAGAAGTCCTCCGGGCTTGGACCTACTGGGAAGGCATGGGCATCGTGGCCAAGCACTACCCCGATCCAGAGGATCGTCTTCGCTATGGAGTGGAGTTGATCCACATCCGGGAACTGGTATACGGAAAGATTCCCAAACGTCGCAAGGGAGCGATAGAAGAAAACCGGAAAGCGCCCCTTCGGCTGGAGGACAAAGCCATCCGGGATATGTATGCCACCATTGAGAAGGTCACCGGCCGTCTTTTGGGAGGGAAGGAGCCGGCAGAGATCATGTCCTGGATCACCGACTTCGGTGCCACCCCGGAAATGATCGTCTATGCCTATTCCTTCTGTGTCCGGACCAGAAAAAAGGACAATCCCAGGTATGTGGGGACCGTGGTACGGGAATGGGCAGAAAAAGGCCTGCTGGACGGGGAAAAAATCGAGAAGCACCTGGAGGAAGTGGACAACCGCCACTATATTTATAAAAGAGTTTTAAAGGCATTGGGATTTCTCCGGAATGCCACCGAGGAAGAGCGGCGCCTCATGGACAGCTGGCTGGATGAGATGGGCTTCACCCTGGATAAGATCCTGGATGCCTGCAGCAAAACCAGCGGGATTCCAAATCCCAACATGAATTACGTCAACAAGATCCTTCGGAACTGGCATGAAGGAACAGGAAGCAAGCAGGAGGGGGATGGCCGAAAAGGAGGCACCGTTCCTTCTGTATTTCGCTACTACGATTATTTGCGGGAAGAAGCGGAACGGCAAGCGTCGGAACGGAGGAACCGGGTATACCGGGAATTCCCAAGAATCCGGGAGATCGACGAAGAACTGCGGAAGCATGGTATGGAGGTTTCCAGGATCATGGTATCCGGAGCAGCCAATGCCCCGGAAAGAATCCGGGACCTGAAGCGGAGAGCCGATGGTCTGGGAGAAGAAAAAGCAATGATATTAACGGATAACAATCTGGACAAGGATTATCTGGAAGTGATGTATGCCTGCAGCGAATGCAGGGATACGGGAACCAATGATATGGGAGAACGCTGCAG
>JBLJBD010000004.1:0-22285 GCA_047637815.1 Anaerovoracaceae bacterium | reverse complement strand
ACTTGCCTGCCTGACTTTGTCAGAGGACTTACATCTAAGCTACGCCATGATCACTGCCGCCTTGCGGATCAGCTTACGTGGGTCCTTTTGCCCGTAACTGGCATGGACTTTCAACCACAGACCTGAGCAATTCCTTTATCCTACTTCCAATTTTTCCAGATATGGATCTTGTGAACGATTCTCTTCCTAATTAACTTCTTCTACCCGGTCCTCCTCCCAGTGGAGCCGGTTGCTTCCAGCGGCAAAACAGATGAAACGGACTTCCTCTGCGCCGGCATCCAGCAGGATCCGGCTGCATTCATTCAGGGTGCTGCCAGTGGTGTAAATGTCGTCCACCAGCAGGATCTTCCGTCCCCGAATCAAATCAGCGCCGCCCGATTTCAGAGAGAAAGCTCCCCGAACGTTGTCTCTACGGTCCGAAGGGGAAAGATTGTTCATCACCCTGGTTTTCCGGTGGCGGATCAGCAGATCTCTTTCCCATGGAATACCCATACGGCGGCTGAGACCTCGGGCCATCAGGGCTGCCTGATTATAGCCCCTCTTTTTTTCCTTGGATTGCTCCATAGGAACAGGCAGGATCCAGTCAGCAGAAATTTCTTCCGGTTCCAGCCGGTCTGCCATGATCCAGGCCAGTTTGTCTCCCAGATAGGGGCGCCCATGGTATTTGTAATCCTTAAGTATCATCTTTTCATACATACCATATTCCACACAGGAGTATCCTCTTTCAAAAAGGAAGTCGGTTTCCCGGCAGTCGGTACAAAGGTTTCTCCAATAATCCTCTTGGAGGGGTTTGCCGCATTTGTTACAGCTGGCATGATTGGCCCACCGAAGGTTTTTCAGGCATCCGCCGCACAGGGAATAGATCATGGAAGAAGCAATGGCTTCTCCACAGCAGATGCAGTAAATGTTAGAGGGGAAGATGGCCTCCTTAGAAATTTCCATTGCCCGGCGGCACATCTTTAAAAGGGAATCTTTTTCCACGAACATACTTCTTCAACCTCTTGGAAACTCTGGATCTTATTCAGCCTGTTTGATTTTCATTCCGGAATCAGGAAGGCACGCAGCCGGGCGGCAAGGCCGGAGTAGCGCTGGGTAATGCTGTTGTTGTCCACCATGTCGTGCATCCGTTGCTCTGAGCCTACCAGAATGACAGCCTCCTTACCCCGGGTCACGGCCGTATAAAGAAGGTTTCTGGTGGCCAAGACCGGAGTGAACCAGGAAACCGGGAGGATTATGATGGGGAACTCACTTCCCTGGCTCTTATGGACCGTCATGGCGTAGGCGTGCTCCAGCTCATCCAGGTTGGTGAAATCATAAGTAGCATACTTTTCATCATCAAAGACGACAGTCAGTTCGTTGAATTCCCGGTCGATGGCGGTGATGAAACCCACTTCACCGTTGAAAACTCCCTGGCCTTCGCTGAAATCCTCATATTTCTTCCAGCTGAGCTGGTAGTTGTTCCGGATCTGCATCACCTTATCTCCTACCCGGAAGATCCGTTCTCCGAATTTCCGTTCTGCCTTTTCCTCTGAAGGGGGATTGAGGAGGGCCTGGAGCTCCTGGTTGAGGTTGATGCTGCCGATCATTCCCTTCCGAACAGGGGTCAGCACCTGGATATCCTTCATGGGATCCCGATGGGTATAGTAATTGGGCAGTCGGGTGGTACAGAGGTCCCGGATGGTGGCCAGCATCTCCCGCTCCCCTTTTTTTCGCATAAAAAAGAAATCCTTGTCCTTTTCGTTGCAGTCCGGGTATTCACCCCGGTTGATCTTATGGGCATTGACCACGATGAGACTCTCTTTGGCCTGACGGAAGATTTCCGTGAGACGGACGGAATAAATCAGCTCGCTGTCAAGAATGTCCCGGAGCACGTTGCCGGCCCCGACAGAAGGCAGCTGATCCGAATCCCCCACAATAATCAGCCGGGTCCCCGGCCGTATGGCAGAAATCAGTCCGTTCATCAGGAGAATATCGATCATGGAAGCTTCATCGATGATGATAGCATCATAGTCCAGAGGATTTTCAGAGGTCCTGCCAAAGCGCATGGCATCCTCCCCTTCGGAATAGTAGTATTCCAACAGGCGATGGATGGTCATGGCCGGATAGCCGGAGGTTTCAGTGATCCGCTTAGCCGCCCGGCCGGTAGGAGCTGCAATCGCGGTATTAAACCCACAGTGGGTCAGAATGTTCATCAGACTGTTGATGATGGTGGTTTTTCCCGTTCCCGGTCCGCCGGTAATGACGGAAACTCCACTGACCAGGGAGGATTTTACCGCATATTTCTGGTTGTCCGATAAGTGGATGCCCGATTCGGTCTCGGTGATGGCAATCTGACGGTCGATATCGGCACAGAGGGGTTTCAGCGGGGCATTGTTGAGGGCCACCAGACCTTTGCAGACATTCTGCTCCGCTTTATAATAGGCCTGCAGCAGGACTACCGGCCGGCCTTCCAGGCTTTCAATCTGTACGTCTCCTTCAAAGGCCATGGACACCAGAGTCTCATAGACCTGCTCCGTGGACAGCTCCATCACCTCCGCTGCCCGCTCACAAAGGAGCTTCTGGGGAAGGTAGGTGTTTCCCTCGTTGACGCAGTGCCATAGGGTGTAGCGGATCCCGCTTTCGATTCGATAGGGGTCATCCTTTGGAACCCCCATTTTTTCTGCTATAGCATCCGCTTTCCGGAATCCGATGCCGAATACGTCATCCACCAGCTGATAAGGGTTGGCTTTCACCGCGTCGATGGTATCCGAACCGTAAACCTTGTAAAGCTTCATGGCATAGGCTGCAGAAATCCCGTATTGCTGAAAAAAGAGGGCTACCGAAGCGAATTCCCGGTGGAGCGCATAGGCTGATGCAATGGCTTCCGCCTTTTTCACGCCGATTCCTTCTACCTCCTGGAGCCGGTCCGGTTCCTCTTCCAGAATGCGAAGAGTTTCTTCCCCAAATTTCCGGACGATGGCCGCTGCTGTTTTCCGGCCAATCCCCTTTAATGCACCGGAGGCCAGGAACCCTTCAATCCCTTCGTGGGTGGTAGGCATCTGTTCCTCAAAAGAAGAGACAGAAAACTGTTCCCCGTAGGTGGGGTGGACTTTAAAGGTTCCAGTAAGCCGAAAGCTCCGGCCCCGATCTGCTCCGGGCAGGACACCCACCACAGTAAACTGCTGCTGCTCTTCTTCATTCTCAAAAACGGCTATGGTGTAGCCGTTTTCCTTGTTATGAAATATGATGTCACGGATCACGCCGCTTCGTTCTTCCATGCTTTTTCCTATCTATCGGACCGCTTTACCGGCAGCCCTTCTCTTCAGCCATCCGGGCTGTTTATTTGATGAACCGGATGTTCCGGGTTGCTGCAGAAATTCTGCTCTTGCTGAAGCTTTTGGCATATTTCAGCAGCTGTTCCCTGGTGTTCAGGTTGGGCTTCATATGAACCACATCCACCAGCATCAACAGGATCTTGCCGATTTTTTCCCCTTCGGCAATGCCGGCGTCCAGCAAATCCTGGCCGCTGATTGCCAGATCTTCTATGAAAATAGGCTCCCTAAATTTATAGATATCCTCCAGGATCACCGTTCTGGCCATGATCTTATGTTCGTCGTAATCGTAGACGATTCGCTGGGCCTTGGTCAGGTTGTGGATATACTCGTAGCGTTCCATGCCGTGGCGGACCAGGAACCGCTTCAGATCGTACTTGTTGGACAGGAAATAAACCTGCTGGGTCAGCAGGACTGCATCCTTGAGGCATTGGTCCATTTTTCCGGAATATTCCAGATGGGCCAGTGCTTTCAGCGCCCGGGTTTCCTCCAATGCCGTGTAAAACAGGCCAAGCCTCCGCTCCGGAACCCGCATGGTCTTATGGATATTCTCTGCCAGGGTTTCAAAATTGTCCAATTCCCGCCGGCCCATCCGGCCAGCCAGATCATCCCCGATGACCAAAGAAAGCAAACCGGTTCCCATCAGCATCCGAAGGCCTTTCCCGGCGTGTTCCCCATTGATCAGCCGCTGAAACTCCCAGCGAATCCGGTCTTTGCTCAGTTCCGCTGCCAGATCCCGGCAAGCGACGATAGCCTCATATACCGATTTGTGAAGATCGAATCCCAGCTCTGACGCTAAGCGGACAGCCCGAAGCATCCGCAGCGGATCCTCCTTAAATCGTTGTTCCGGTTCACCGACGCATCGAATCAGCCGGTTCTTCAGATCTTCCCGCCCGCAGAAGGGATCGACAATGGGTCTTTCCGGATTGTCGGCTATGGCGTTGATGGTGAAATCCCGGCGAACAAGGTCCTCTTCAATGGTTTCTACCCGCTCGGTCCAGTCGGGCCGGCGCCGGTCGCTGTAGGGCCCTTCCTTCCGGAAAGTGACAATATCGATGTTGCCCCCATCCAGGGGAATCCGGACCACGTGGTATTTTTCGCTTAAAATCCCGGCCTCGGGCAACAGCCGTAAAATCTCTTCCATTTCTGCTCTGGTAGCCAGATCCCAGTCCGTGGGAGCAAGCCCCAGCAGGGAATCCCGGACACATCCGCCAACCGCGTAGGTATCCCAGCCTTCTCCTTCCAGAGTTTTAATCACCCGATGCACTTCTTTAGGCAGTTTGATCATCGATGCTACTCCTGTATATCAGAACTTTTATAAAGGCGACGATTGTCCAGGGTCCATACCCGCTCGCTGAAGTCTCCCGGTTCTGCTCCGGACAGGGCTTCTTCCATATCGAACATCCGGGCATCCATCATATCCAGATAATGCAGGATTTCGGCCTCCGGGAAGAGGGGTTTTTTGGGACTTCCGAATTCCGGCTCGTAATGATGGGATAGAATCATATGTTCCAGCATGATGGTCTTTTCCCGGGAAATGCCCAGTTCCTCCCCCAGCCGATCCACCAGTTTGATACCCTGGATGATGTGGCCCAGCAGCTGCCCTTCGAAGGAATAACCGGAGGCGATGCCCAGTTCATCAGCCATAATCTCATTGAGCTTCTCAATGTCGTGGAGCAAGACTCCTGCCGCCACCAGGTCCCGGTTCAGGTTGGTGTAGACATTGCAGATAGCATCCCCGGTCATGATCATCCGCTTCAAATGGTAAAGGAGGCCAGATTTCTGAGCATGGTGATTTTTCTGGGCCGCCGGATAGTACATCATTTTTTCTTTGTTGTCGGTGAGGACCCGCAGGCAGATTCCTTTCAGATCCTCGTCGCTCATGGCTTCTGTTCGGGAAAGGAGGAATTGATACATGTCCTCCGCCTTCTCCGGAGCCGCTTTGACAAAGTCGGAATAATCCAGCTCATCCTGCTCATTGGCCTTCCGGATCCGGCCGATTTTCATCTGTTTCTGACCGTTCCAGTTGGTGACCTGCGCCTTGACCTTCACCACGTCCCCTTCTTTGAGCTCCTTCAGGGCTGGAAGTTCTGCTTCGGCGATGTCCCATTTCTTGGAGGGTGCTTCCCCCGAATTATCCCCAAGCAGGATGTCCAGATACTGCTTACCATTGGCTCCCACTTTGATGGATACTGCCTTTACAATAAAATACTCCTGTATTTCATCATCAGTTTTCAATGCTGATATGAAGAATTCTTTCATGTTGTCTCCCGTTTGCTTCTCTCATAACGAATAGGAGCGGCTGCTTTGCCGCTCCTATTATTATAAACTATTATGGTCATTTTACAACCAAGAATCTGTGTTCCGGGCGAAAATATTCCATTTTTTTACAATTAATCCCCCATTTGATCCTCATGCCCCGTCTCATCGGCGGCTTCCTCCGCGGAAGCTCCTTCACCCGTTTCCGGCGGGGTGCCCTGGGGGATCAGAACAACAGCCTTGAACAGGTCCCCGTCGATTCGGATGTCGAACCATCCCTTTTGCAGTTTCATCAGGTCTTTGGTAATCGCCAGGCCCAGTCCGCTTCCGTCGCTGGTTCTGGATTCGTCTCCTCGGGTAAATCGTTCCATCAGCTCAGCCGGGGAGATATTCAACGGATCCTTTGAAATATTTTTCATCTCCAGGACAACCATGGGATTTTCATTTTTTTTGTTGGTCCGGGTGCTCAGGTCGATGTAGACCCGAGAGCCGGGCAGGGCATATTTAACCGCGTTGCTGATCAGGTTTTCCATCACTCGCCACATCAGCTGCCCATCGGCGACGGCATAATATTTTTCCTCCGGAGTAGTCAGAATGAAATCCAGACCGGCTTCTTCCACCCGGGAAGACATTTCACCCAGAGCCTGACGGGCAACCGAAACCATTTCAATAGATTCCAGCCGAACCGGCATGTCTCCGCTGGAGGCCTTGGCCGCTTCAAACAGATCTTCCGTCAGCTGTTTGAGCCGGTTGGTTTTCTGATCCAGCACTTCCAGATACTTTGGGGCTTCCGGGCTGTCCAGTCCCTCGGTTTTCAGCAAATCAATGTAGGCAATAATGGAAGTCAGCGGGGTCTTCAGGTCATGGGAAACATTGGAGATCAGCTCCGTTTTCAGCCGCTGATTGCGACCTTCCTTTTCCACCGCCGCCTTGGAAGCATCCGAAATTTCATTGATGCTTCTGGCCATCCAGGCTAATTCCCCGGTTTCCCCTTCTTCTACCGGAACCCGATGGTTGAAATTTCCCTGACGGGCTTCGTCGATTCCCTGCCTCACCTGGTCATATCGCCCTATCCAACGAGCAGACAGAATCAGAATGGCCACGAAGACAAAAGGAGCCAGGGGAGTAATAGCAGAAAGGGCACAGATTCCAAGCGCTAACAGTACCACCTTCCGCTGGGTACTGCCGCCGTCATAGATGGTTCGGATAGCTCCATAAATCCAGAGAACCAGTCGCCCGATCAGGGATGTCCGGAAAAATACCCGGGCTTTGATCTTACGCACCAGAGAAAGGAGCAGCCATAAACCGAATCCGGCAGTTAAAATACCAATCACAAGATCGATGGCAACGATTCCCTCAAAAGGAAGATTCATCATCCGGAATCCAAAGAAGGGATCCGGGTAGAAGAACACCTCTCCCAACAAGTCTCCGCGAATCAGATAACGAACCGCTTCATAGGAAAACCGCATGAACAGGAAGCCACCATAGACGAAAAGAAGGCCTACTAATAGAATGGTCACTTCTGTAAAGATCCGGTCGATGAAGTGAAGAAGGACCTTGCCGTCCTGATCCCGTTCTCCGGTGGCGATCACCAGATACAGAAGGGCAGCCAGACAAATCAGCCCTGCTGCGATGACACCCATATAAATGGTTTCAACCCCTACGCTCCTGAATAGCCAGCTCTTATCCGGAATGCCCCCGAAATCCACTTCTGTCACCATCAGGATACCGACCAGCGTAGTCAGAAAACTGAGTACGCACAGGACAAAGGCCGAACCATAAAGAACTTTGTTATATTTTTTCGATTTTATATCCAACTCCCCACACCACCTTCAAATATTTGGGATCCCTGGGATTGATCTCAATCTTCTCCCGAATCCTTCTAATATGTACTGCAACGGTATTTTCCGGATTGTAGGCCGGTTCCTTCCAAACCTTTTCATAGATCTGCTCCATGGAGAAAACCTTCCCTGGGTTCCGGATCAATAATAACAGGATCCCGTATTCGGTGGGAGTCAGCTCTACCGATTCCCCATCCACCCGGACCTGTTTCTGTTCATCGTCTACTTCCAGCCCACCGGACCGATACCGGTTTTTCTCCTGCTCCATGCTGCCCAAATTGGTGTAGCGCCGGAGCTGGGACCGGACCCGAGCCATCAATTCCAGGGGATTGAAGGGCTTGGTCACATAATCATCCGCCCCCAGGTTGAGCCCGGTAATCTTGTCGTAGTCTTCCGACTTAGCCGAAAGCATGATGACCGGGATATTCCGTTCTTCCCGGATTTTCATCAGGGCCCGCATCCCGTCCATCCGGGGCATCATGATGTCCATCAGGACCAGATGGATCGGTTCCTTCTCCAGAATATCCAGGGCTTCCATTCCATCGTAGGCCTTGAATACCCGGTAACCCTCATTGACCAGGTAGATTTCCAAAGCATCCACAATTTCCCGCTCGTCGTCACAAACCAATATATTCATCCTCTTACCTCCTGAAACCATCCTACACCAGATATCTTAACAGAAACCCCATGGTTTTCTTACGATTTTCTTAATGCTCCCATTCTTTTCGTCAGATGGACTTTATTTCCTTTATTATAACAAAAAGCCCCGTCCGAAGAGGGGCTTTCTGTGGAATTTGATTTTTTCCCTTAATTTTTTTTCGTTTTGAAATAAACACCCACAGCCATGATGACCGCAAAGATGGCCAGATAAGCCACGACGGCCATTCGGTGGGAAAAGATGGCTGCGATGATCATGAATATGCATCCCAATGTGGCGATGGTCGGCATGATTACTCGCTTGAAGGTGGGCAGATCGGCTTCCTTTTTCATCATCATCAGGAAGATGGGAATGTAGGAAGCGTAAATGGTCACGATGGGCAGTTCGGAGGAGTCAAAGCAGAAGAATCCGAACCAGGGAGCTGTCAGGTTGGCACCATAGAAGTACAGCAACCAGAATCCAGCCAGCAATACTCCAAAGATGGAGGAGTTGGTGGGCATGTTGGTAATCGGATCAATCTGCCGATAGATGTCGGGTCTAACCCCTTCTCCTCTGGCGGCCAGGGAATACATACCCCGGGTGCAGGCCAGCATCAAACCATTTAAGGTGCCCAGGCAGGAGATGATGACGAATACAAAGATCAGGGTTCCGGCAAAGGTCCCGAAGATGGTCTCAAAGGCCAGCTTGGCGCTTTCCTGTCCGTTGGCCATCATGGTCTCATTGGTGACAGCTCCGGCCAACCCTACGTAATAGAGAATGTAGGTGGCCATAACAATAAAGGTTCCTCCAACCAGCGCTTTGGGCAGGTTTTTCTTGGAATCATGAAGCTCTGCGTTGATGCTGGTGGCAATGATCCAGCCCTCATAAGCAAAGGCTGTGGCCACTACTGCTGTAAAGAGGGCCGTTGAAGTATTAACCTCTGTTACTACCGTAGTAAAGTTCCGCACGGTCATGCCGGAGCCCAGACCAACAACAGTACCGACTACTGCCATCAGGGCAAGAGGAATCATCTTGATGGCCGTGGTGGTCACCTGGAATTTTCCTGCCAGTACTGGGGACAGGGCATTGAGTGCGTAGCTCGCAATCAGATAGAAGCCGGCTATGGTCATGCACTGACCACCGGTAATGTCCCAGCCGAAGAGCACCGCGGTATAACGGGCCGATACCCAGGCCAGAACGGAAGTCAAAGTCGGGTAGTAAATCATGGTCATAAACCATCCGACGTAATAACCGTAGGATTTTCCCATGGTAGCTTCCGCATAATCTACGATCCCGTTGACGTATTCATATCGGGTTGCCATGACGGCAAAGGTGTATGCGCAGGAAATCATGATTACACCGCCGATGACCCAGGCCAGGATTCCCAGAGGGAGATCGCCGCCCGTTGCGGTCAGGACTTTTTCTGCTTTGAAGAAAACGCCGCTGCCGATGACGATTCCCACAACCATGGCAATCGCCGTAAGGAGTCCGTACTTTTTGGTTAGTTGTTGATCCATTTTGTCACCTAGTCCTTACATAAAATAAAATAATAACAATAAATAAAACCAACGATATTGTACTCTACTCCGACGGCTATTGCAAGTAACTTCCAAAACGGTTTTCCAGCACACGGGCAAAAACCTCTGCGATTTCCGGATCTAAAAGGGTTCCTTCTGCGAATTTCATCCCTTTAATCAGTTCCTCTACCATCTTTTTTTCAGTGGGCAGCTGGCCTTGGGTGGCTTCCTGATAGAAGTCAACGACTCTTGCAATCCGGGCAAGAAGGGGTATTTCCCTGCCCTTCAGCCCTTTTGGGTATCCGGTTCCGTCCCAGTTTTCATGGTGGGCCATCAGATCCTGGGCGATTTTTTTCGTCTCTGGTGCACCGGAAACAATTCGGTATCCCGTTTCTGAATGTTTGACGTATTTCTGGTATTCCTCAGGGCTCATTTCCCAAACCGGCTTATTCCGAAGAGACGCAGGCAGGGTCAGACGGCCTATTTCGCAAATTTCAAGCAGCATCCGAAGGTTGTTTCTGCGGGCAGGTGTCAGGTGAAGCATGGTACCCAGCTCACTGACGATGTGGTCCAGTTCCTGCCTGGCCTCCGGGGACATTCCCCGATTCTGCTCCAGCTCCCTCTTGATTGCCGCCAGCATCTCCTGGCGGACTCGCTTTTTCATCTGATGTTTTTTCTGATACTGTTTCTCATCCGCTTCCTTCATCAGCAGGTCCATGGTCTGGTCATGACTGGTTTTTGTTGCCGATCCCAGAGATATGCTGAGATAAAAGGTCCGCTTATCTTTTCTGGATGAATAGGCTCGGAAGGATTTCTGAATCCGATTACAAACCTGTTCCGTCAATTGCTGGTCAGCACCTTCCAAAATGATGACGAATTCATCCCCTCCGATTCGTGCCAAGAAGTCTTCCTCCCGACAATTTTCCCGGAGCAGGAGGGCTGCCTCCTGAAGAAGCCGATCCCCGGCTTTGTGCCCGAAGGAGTCGTTGATCAGTTTCAGTCCGTTCACATCACCCATGATAATGGAAACCGGCAGCTTTCGGCTGATGCTGATCCGCCGCATCTCTTCTTCGAAAAGCCGGCGGTTGTATAGCCCGGTGAGGGAGTCGTGATAACTGAGATATTCGATTTCCTGTTCTTTCATCTTGTTGAAGGTGATATCTTCCATCATACATAGGTGGCAGGATTCTCCCGTATCCAAATGGTAGGGGGTAATGACCATGTTGACCCATATGGTGGATCCGTCACCCCGGATAATCCTTTTATCCATACTGAAACCATTGGTCTCTCCAGAAATCATTTGCCCTATGAGCCTCTGATTTTCATGGATTTCCTCTGGGTGGGAATAGGCGGTCCAGTCCAGGCTCATCAGCTCATCGATTTCCCTTTTGTGGATTTCCGCATATTTTGGATTCAATCGAAGGGCTTTTCCGGTATTATTGCTGAAGATTCCAATACCAAGGGGCGCTTCTTCAAAAATAGCCTTAAACTGTTCTTCGCTGGCCTTTAATGCGGCCTCTGCTTTCTTCGTCTTGCTGATATCCTGGATAAACCCTTCGCTATAATAGGATGGGCCATCATGGGCTGGAACCGGAATAGACTGTTCCCAAATCCACTTGATTTCTCCGGATTTGGTCCGAATCCGATATTCATCGTTGGAACGCATACCGGCGGCTACGTCTATTTTCCACTGGGCATAGACCTTTTCCCGATCTTCTGGAAGGATCAGGTCATAATAGGTGGTTTCTCCATGAATCAACTCTTCTGGTGTGTATCCGGTTAGCTCCAGGCATCCCTGGGATAAAAATACCATGGTCCAGTCCTCATCATTTAATGAACGATAGGCTACACCAGGCAAATTGGAGAGCAGCACAGACAGGCTCATCTCACTTTCCCGGAGAGCTTGTTCGGCCGAATAGCGCCGGGTGATGTCCTGGCATACTCCTACCACACCCAGCACGTCTCCATTTTCATCACGGATGATCCGTTTGTATTCTTCATTCCAGTGTCCCTTTTCAGGGGAATACTCCATGGTTTCCTCGCCGATACCCGACATCACCCGTTGATCAGATTCTATAAAACGTTGGGCTTCCTCTTGTGAATAGAGCTCCCAATCATTTTTGCCGCTGATCTTTTCTTCCGGCAATCCAACATAGTCCGCAAAGGGCCTGTTCATGGCAAGGTAATGCCCCTCCGGATCTTTGATCCAGGTCATCAGGGGCAGGTGATCGAGGATCAGTTTATGCATATCCGTCCTTGTTTCTTTTTTCTTGGACATAGTGCCTCCGTTGCGCATTGCACTTCATATCCTGGATAACGATGGAGATTGGGTATTATTCCCATTCAATAGTGCCGGCGGGTTTGGGGGTCAGGTCGTAGAGGACCCGGTTGATACCCTTGACTTCGTGGGTGATCCGGTGGGTGATTTTTTCAAGGACGTCATAAGGAACGGGCTCGATGGTGGCCGTCATGGCGTCGATGGTGTTGACCGCCCGGATGATAGCCGGCCATTCGTAGGTACGGGCATGGTTCCGGACTCCGACGGAACGGAGGTCGGGTACTACCGTGAAATACTGCCAGACTTTTCCTTCCAGGCCGGCAATTTCAAATTCTTCCCTCAGGATAGCGTCGGATTCACGAACCGCTTCCAGCCGATCTCTGGTAATGGCGCCGATGCATCGGACCCCCAGTCCGGGGCCGGGGAAGGGCTGGCGGTAGACCATGGATGCCGGCAGACCTAAGGCTAGTCCGCATTCCCGAACTTCGTCCTTGAACAGCATTTTCAAAGGCTCAACCAACTCAAATTGCAGATCATCCGGCAAGCCTCCCACGTTGTGATGGCTTTTGACGGACTTGACGGTTTTCGTGCCGGATTCGATGATGTCGGGGTAAATCGTCCCCTGGGCAAGGAATCGAACATCGGGAAGCTTTCTTGCTTCGTCTTCAAAAACCCGAATGAATTCGGAGCCGATGATCATCCTTTTTTTCTCCGGATCTTCCACCCCATCCAGTTTATCCAGGAATCGGTCCACCGCATCCACATACACCAGGTTGGCTCCCATTTCATCCCGGAATACCTGAACGACCTGCTCCGGCTCTCCCTTTCGGAGAAGTCCGTGGTTGACATGGACACAGGTCAGCTGCTTGCCCAAAGCCCGAATCAGCAGTCCTGCTACGACGGAGGAATCCACTCCCCCGGAAAGAGCTAAAAGGACATGGCCGTCCCCCACCTGCTCCTGAATGGAAAGGACCTGCTCCTGGATGAAATTGTCCATGCTCCAGTGGGCTTCCGCTCCGCAATCCTCAAGAACGAACTTTTTCATCAGGCTGAGTCGATCTTCCTGCTGTTCCGGCCAGGGGCTCTGACCATCATGATCTACGGCCAGTACCGGCACTCCGGCCCCATACAAGGCTGGAGAAGCTTCAATAGCCAGGCCGTCTACGATCCGATGAGGACCCCCATTGAGAATGATCCCTTTGATTTCCGGAATCTGGCCAAGCTGCTCGGCCGTCATATCATGGGGATGTATTTCTGTGAAAACACCAAAGGAACGGATTTCTCTTGCGATATCCGTGTTTTTGGTGCTTCCCATATCGATAATCAGTATTCTGTCCTGTTTCATTCTTTTTCTCCTATTCGTTTTTCAAATTCTTTTAAATATTCCAGTACTTCCTGACGATTCATCCGGCACTCCGCCCGTTTGTTCCTCAGGTAATCCCAGAATGCAGCTGTCATATTCCCTTCGTTCAGGGCAAATGCTGCAAAGGGTTTCCCGCTCCGGATCACCATAACCCCCAGGTCCTCTTTTGCATAAATCAGGAAAGGTTTATTCTCATCCTCGCCTCCTTCGGACAGGCAGACCTGGTACTGGTCCGTTTGTTCCATCAGCTGAATGACATATTGCAGGTGCCGCTGGTACTCCTCCCTGGTGTAATAAATATCTCCCAACCCGAACAGATTGCTGAAAGGAACCGGAGCCCTGCCAGACAAAACCTCTTCCGGTTTGGCCAGTCGAATGATTTCCGTGCTGTACTTTTTCTCCAGATTGGCGAGGAATCGCCTCTGCCGCTCCGCCAGTTTCTTTTCGATGGTCTTGGAATTTTGGGCACCCATCCTGCCCAGCACCGACTTCAGAACCCCTTCCGGCATGGTAACTGCAGAGAGAGAGGCCGTCCGGATCAGGGAGTTGGCTTCCTCCCCTTCAAATTCGGTCAGTACATCCAAATGGGCCTGATAATCCTTTTCTGTAAAAATCTTCATCAAGGGGCGGCACAGGGAGAAATATTGATTGAATTCTTCCCTTACAGACCGAACCCCCTGTTCGTCAGTGAGATAGAGGATCATTTGCTCTGGTTGAGGCCGTATCACCGAGGAAGAGGTTACCGCCCCAATGCCAGTGGCGATAAACAAGGTCCTTTTCAGAATCCCATCCCTTTTTTTAGGGAAGTAATAGGGCTTGATGGCGCCAGTCATATAGAGGGGCATCCACTGACCAATGGCTGTCAGCATTTCATCCAGGTTCCGGTTAATGGTATGGATCATGGTAATCTGGTGGCCGGCCAATCCAATTTTCATCATCAGACCAGCCCATTCCATCATGAACCGGCGATCCTCTGTCATCCAATCCATGTCTTCATCGCTAAATAGGAGGACTTCTGTCGGTGAGGCCGAGGACAGGATTCGCTCCAGAAAGCACAGAACGGCCTCCCGTTTCCCATGGTTCCCATAAAGGAGCCGGCAGGAATCTTTATCCGTATAACACCAGCACTCCTCTTCCCGAACCACCTCACTGCCTCCAGCCAAGTCCGGAGGCAGGGCTGCCGGTCTTTGAGAAATACCCTCCAGAAATTTTTCCACAGCCAGGCCCCCATGCTGCTCTTCCTGATACAGCCAGTTTTCAATGGCATCGGCCAGCAATTCGGGGGCGTCCATCCTTTCCGGAGAAATCTTGACCAGTTCGGCCAAGGTTCTTATCTGGTATTCTTCCCGACAATGACGGGCAAAGTAGATGGCCATCCTTCCCAGATAGGGCGCACCCGGCGCAACGCTTCTTTCTCCCCGCCGCAAACGGCTCAGATGGGAGGGGTCCATGGCTGTGAATCGGGCCATGGAGCTGTTGGTGGTCTTGGTCAGCCGCATTAGTAAGTCAATCTTTTCGTTGATGTTCATCCCTGATACCCACAATCCGATTCTCCGGATTTGCCTTCCAAAATACTCTTACAATTTCGCTTTTTCGACAGTGTGAACAAATTATATCAGACATGAAACCGGGATTCAATATCTCTGTCACATTTTGTGTCAAAATTTGACCGTGTCAAATGAATCCGCCCGATTTACCCCGGCTTTTAATTCCGATAATATTAAATCG
This sequence comes from Anaerovoracaceae bacterium, assembly GCA_047637815.1. Taxonomy (GTDB): domain Bacteria; phylum Bacillota; class Clostridia; order Peptostreptococcales; family Anaerovoracaceae; genus UBA5559. The sequence continues at coordinate 7,351 of JBLJBD010000004.1, read as the reverse complement.
AGGTGATTCAATATGGGATATCCTATTAAATTAAAGACTGGTTTTTTTAAAACCCATTGCTGCAATCTGGAGGTTCGGGAAAAGGACATCCTATTTCAGCACTTGCCCGATAAACCTTTTTCGGATATACAGATTCCTTATACTGATTTACTGGAATTCTCCATCAGCGAAGGCACCCAACCCGAGTTGGAAATTACAACCAGAGATCAAGTCTACATCTGTATTATCGAGTGCCCGGTTTCTATACCAGCCTTGGCAGAAGAACTATTTGTTAAATCTCGCAAGCAGATTCGTATTGAGGAGGAGAGAAAATGAGAAAGAAGCTCGTTTCATACGTATTGTTCCTTACATTAATTGTGGGAACCCTTTCCGGAGGAATCGTTACTGCTGAAGCATCCCCGGCTTATACCGAAATTTATGTGGATTCCATCAACGGAGAAGATACCGCTTCTGGTGAAGCGGGCGCTCCCGTCAAATCCCTGACAAAAGCCTTTACGCTTTCTTCTCAGGCTGGGGTTAGTTATAAGCTGATTTTAGAACCCGGTAACTATCCTTCTCCGGGGCTCATTGAAGCACCAAGTAATTCGAGGATTCTTATTACAACAACATCATCCGGCATGGCAACTGTTTTTCGTAATCCTTCGGATACCAAGCAAGAATTAATCCACATGAGCGATGATTCTTTTCAATTAATCGCTTTTGAAAATATTATTTTTTCTGGAGATGACCCCGCCACAGGGGATGTCGAAGAATCTTCGGGAACCGGCATATTTTTATATTCTTGTGACAATGCAAGCGGCAATCGAATCATCTTCCAAAACTGTAATTTTGAAAACCTCCAGATGGGCATCCGCCAGACCTACTCTGAGTATCTTACCGTAGAGGTTACCGACACCGAATTTGTTGTCGCTGCTCCCATATCAATGGATTATGGCGCAGGGCTGGTCGTTCAAAATTCCTATTTAGAAACCACTTCCGATTATGCTTATACTTCTTTGATTAACATCAATAACAACATGCCTGTGGATATACAAAACAATGTTTTTAAAGGGCGAAATGGAAAGGGATATGGCATATACGAAGATGTATACTCCGGCATCATTTCGGGAAATACCTTTAGTAGCCTTGATACCGGTATCCGCGCAGATAGTATCGCAAATCTGACTATATCCAACAATACCCTTGAGGTGTCACGAATGGGTATGGACTTAGATGCCTATAGTGGTTACACGCTAAACATTTCTGGCAATGTAATTCAGAATTATGACCTCAAGACTATCGGTACGAAAGGTATTGAATTCTATTCATATCCTAACAATTTAACTGCACGTACCACTTTAAGCAACAACCAATTCATCAATTTCTATCAGGCTTTTATTTATGACGGATCTTATGATATGAACAGCATTACAACGATTGGAGGGATCACTTCCGGCAACGTATTTCGTGGCAATGTACTAAACGTAAATTGGGATTACGAAGGTACAATGCCCATTGATGCGAGGGGCAATGATTGGGGAACTACTTCCCCGGAAGAGGTCTCTCAGAGAATTTATGCTGATGGATTAACTCCCTCCTCGGTATTTCTACTGGACGACAGTTTTTCCACCTCAGCCCCATCAACCCTATACGTGGACGATGACTTCTCATCATCAGCAGCAGGAGGCCACACATTTGGAGTAGACGCTTTTAACACCATTACCGAAGCTCTTGCTTATGCTGCTTCCGGCGCAGACGTGTTAGTAAACGATGGAAGCTATATTGCTCCAACCTGGATTGACCGACCGGTTTCCATCATTGGGCAAGGGAATTCAGTCGCCTTAACCAGACACCCCAGCATAACAGGGTATGGAAACGTAACGACGAGCATCACCTCAGCGGATGTCCATCTCGAAAAGTTAAGATTTTCCAATGGGGATGTGGGTATTTCTTTTGATCCCTTTACCCTTAACTCCCATAAGTTTTATCCCGAATCTTATCAAATCATTGGATGCCACTTTTCCAACTTTGCCCACAACTCGATTAGGGAACAGGGCTCTATTAAGGATGCATACCCTTTACACCCAGGAACCGTCTCTGAAGTGCGAGACAACATCTTTTATCAGGACTCTATGACGAACGGAACCACAGTTCATCTTATAAATAAGTCTGATCACTTAGTTTTTACGGGCAATTCTTATCAAAGCCCAGGATCTGCTACGTCTGTTTTTTCATTAAACGGGCGTAACACTACTGTGACCGGCAATAGCATCACCCTCGAAACGGAATATAATGACAACTATTCCGGGATGTCCATAGATAGTAGTGGTGATATGCTCTGCAGCGATAACCAAATCACAAATAGTTATTCAGGCACTAAAGGAGGAACCGGCCTGGCTCTTTATTTTTCAGGATCCCAAAGCGGTTTAAAAAAGGAAGTGTATCGCAACACCTTATCCGGCTTCCATACCGGTCTGCTTCTGTCTGGTGACGAAGGGGGCGATTATTATACGCTTACGGTTGGTGGCATCACATCAAACGCTAATGATTTCAGCAACAACACCACTGGCCTTACTTCTTATTTAAACAATTATGGAAATGAGCCCACCAATGCCACTTATAACATCTGGGGCGTTGCGGACGAACTGCTTTCAACGTACATTAATCAAACACTGACCTACCCCGTCACCTATCTGCCCTCCGTGGCAAGTCGATTTGCTGGCGGGATTGGCACAGAAGCCAACCCGTACCAGATTGGAACCCCTGCTCATTTGGATAATATTCGTCTCTATTTGGGCACAGAACATCAAGACAAGCACTTTCTGTTGACCCAGAATATTGATCTTGGAACCGCTCCATGGAATACCGGGGAAGGTTGGAATCCAATCGGCTCCTACGAGGCCCAATTTTACGGTGATTTTGATGGAAACGGCAAGACCGTTTCCAACCTGACGATTAATCGACCGGGCTCATCCAATAGCAACATCGGTTTGTTTGGCTATCTCCATGACAACGGAGAAATAACGGACTTAACCCTTCAAAATGCTGCTGTTAGCGGCCATGGATCGGTGGGTGCCTTAGCCGGTCGCAGCGATGGCTCCTTGGCTAACATTACAGCGACTTCCACCGTAACAGGAAACGGCAATGGAATAGGGGGGCTGATAGGCACAAACGCAGGCACCCTTCAGCAGGCATCGGTTTCTGCTATCGTTACCGGCAATTCACTCCAGACCGGTGGTCTGGTTGGCTATAATTTCGGAGCTATCCAGGGCTGCCAGGTCTCTGGAAACGTGACCGGAACCGATGAGACCGGAGGCTTAGTAGGAACCAATTCCGGCACCCTCTCAGCTTCTCACAGTACTGCTTCCCTTAACGGAACCCGATTACTTGGTGGATTGGCAGGAAATAATTTAAGCATTGTATCTGATTGTTCCGCTTCTGGCGATGTAACGCTTACTGATTCTGCCTACAACGCTGGCGGGTTGGTTGGTAACAATATGGGAACTGTATCTTCCAGCTTCGCAACCGGAAATGTTATTGGTGCATCAGAACTAGGCGGATTAGTCGGAGAGAATTACCATGTTATTTCCAATTCATACGCAAAGGGGTCCGTCACCGGGACAAGCAACTCTGTTGGAGGCTTAGTCGGTATCGCAGCAAATTCCGGGAGCACCATCACCAACTGTTACTCTATTGGCACTGTAGTTGGGGGAAGCCAAGTTGGTGGCGCTCTTGGTGCCAATCATGGAACTGTTTCCGCTGTTTTCTATAACTCCGACACCTCCGGGCAGACCGATACAAACAAAGGAACACCGGTTACCACTGCCCAGTTAAAAACCTTATCCACCTATACGGGTTGGTCCTTTTCTTCCATCTGGACCTTAAACGCCAATGACAACAACGGCTACCCGGCATTAGCGTGGCAAGGATACACCCATACCACCGCATCCTCTGGGGGTTCCTCCGGCGGAAGCGGCACTGCAACCCCTGCCATTACCATCATAACGGAAGTGAATCCGGGCACAACTTCTAATCTGGTCCAGGTAGTTCCTGTGATTGCTGGCGATACTGCTACCGCATCTGTTTCGGGCTCTGTGCTGGACGCTCTGTTAACAAAAGCCCAGGCAACGGAAGGAACCGGCAGTCGGGATATCCTGCAGGTATCTTTGGATACTCCTGCTGACTTAAACCAGCTGACAATCTCTCTGCCCCAAAGGGAACTGAACCAAATCACAACGAATTCGGATTCCAGTTTGGCTCTTCAGTCCCCTTTCCTATCAGTCCGTTTCGATCATAAAGCACTGGATGTTATCACCAATGCTGACCAAGGTGGTTCTGTACAAGTAACCGCAACCGTTGTGGACCCGAAAACACTGGCACCGGAAGACCAGAAAAAGGTAGATGGGCGTCCAGTCTTTGATTTCACGGTCACCAATGGGAATACAAAAGTCAGCGATTTCAAAAGTGGCCATGCAACTGTCACCATCCCCTATGTGCTAGGACCCGGCGAAAACCCCAGTTCCATTATCGTCTATTATTTAAAGGATGACGGAAAACTGGAAATAGTCCGGGGGCACTATGACAAGATGTCCAAGGCTGTAATTTTTAAGACCAAACATTTTTCCAACTTCCTTATTGGGTACAGCCCAGTTTCCTTCGCTGATGTAAGGAGCAATGCCTGGTATGAGGATGCCGTTAGTTTCCTCTCAGCCAGAGGAATTACTTCCGGAACAACCACGAACACTTTTAGCCCTTCTCAGCAACTGACCCGTGCCCAATTCCTGGTATTGGCCATGAATGGATACCAGATACCTCCTAGTCTCGTTAACGAAAATAGTATAAGTGAAAATTTTGCAGATGCAGGAAATCGTTATTATTCAGCCTACCTGTTAAAGGCAAAGGAAATCGGACTTACCCAAGGAATCGGCAATAACCTCTTTGCCCCGGATAAGTCTATCACCAGGCAAGAGATGTTTGTTCTCCTCTATAACATACTGAATCAGCTAGACGAAATGCCTCTTCCGGAAGACCCAAATAGAACAATGGAATTCCAGGATGACAGCAACCTTTCGGCCTGGGCAAAGGAGCCCACTCTCCTCCTCTATCAAAGCGGAATCATTGAAGGCAGCAACAACCAGCTGAATCCCAAGGGAACCGCTACAAGGGCAGAGATGGCCCAAATACTTTATAATCTGCTAACCGAGTAAGCCTCCATAATGAAATCCCCTGTCCTTGTTCAATCATAAGGGCAGGGGATTTCTTCCATTTTCTTCGTTATTATGTTGTGACGCTTCTATTCATCACCAGTTATCTTATCGTAAGGCCAGTCATTGATGCCTCCCAGGTCATAAATGTTTTCATAACCCAATTCCACCAGTTGCGCTGAGGCTGCAGCGCTTCTGCTTCCGCTGCGGCAGTAGACAATATAGGTTGCGCTCTTTTCTGGTATTTCGGTTTCTGCCTTTGCCTCGATATCCTTGACCGGAAGCAGTTTTGCACCGGGGATATGGCCTTCCCGATATTCTTCCGGCGTCCGGACATCCAACAGGATAATGGAATCATCGCTGTCCAGTTTTTCCTTTGCTTCTTCAGCAGTAATTGAAACAACTGTTGCTCTTCCGGACTCCGCATCTGATTCTCCATCCGCCCCACAGGCTGAAGCCAATAAAAGGACAAAGAATAAAACCGCGAGCAATACTTTTTTCATCCTTTTCACCTCCTGCTTTAGTTTTCAGGGCATTACAGGTTGGGGTGTTACTACGTCGTAGGTTGCGGGCTTTTATTTTCTTTCTTTTACTAAAAGTCTCGCCAACCCTGACGGGGGTAATACCAACAATTCAGCAGCGTTTTTAACTTGCTGAATTGGGTATTACTCCCACTCAATCGTGCTGGGCGGTTTGGAAGTAATATCATACACGATCCGGTTGACCCCCTTCACCTCGTTGACGATCCGGTTGGAGATCCGCTCCAGGACGTCATAGGGGATCCGGGCCCAGTCGGAGGTCATGCCGTCCACCGAGGTGACAGCCCGGATGCCTACGGTATAGTCGTAGGTCCGGAAGTCGCCCATGACACCGACGCTGCGGATGCCTGGAAGTACAGTGAAATACTGCCAGATATCTCTTTCCAAACCGGCCATGCGGATTTCTTCCCTTAATATATAGTCGGATTCCCGGATGATAGTCAATTTTTCCTCGGTAATCTCGCCCAGGCATCGGATGGCCAGGCCAGGCCCCGGGAAGGGCTGACGCCAAACCAGCTCGGAGGCGATTCCCAGTTCTTCGCCAACTTTTCGCACTTCATCCTTAAAGAGCAGCCGCAGGGGTTCCAGCAGGTCCATCTTCATATCGGCCGGCAGGCCTCCCACGTTGTGGTGACTCTTGATGACAGCCGATTCGCCGGTGCCGCTTTCCACCACGTCAGGGTAGATGGTTCCTTGAAGCAGATAGTCGATGCCACCCAGTTCTTCGTATAGTTTCTTGGATTCTTCTTCAAAGACCCGGATGAATTCTTCTCCGATGATCTTTCTCTTGGTTTCCGGATCGCTGACTCCGGCCAGCCGGCTGAGGAATCGTTCCTGAGCGTTGACCCGGATGATCCGCATGTTGAACTGGCGGCCATAGACCTCCATGACCTGGTCTCCTTCGTTTTTCCGGAGCAGGCCGTGATCCACAAAGATGCAGGTCAGGTTGTCCCCGATGGCTTCATGAACCAAAACAGAGGCAACGGAGGAATCCACTCCTCCGGAGAGGGCACAGAGGACCTTCTTATCTCCGACGGTTTCTTTGATTTCCTGGATCTTCGCTTTAGCGAAGCTGGACATGGTCCAGTTCTTTTCGCAGCCACAGATTTCAAACAGGAAGTTTTTCAGCAGGTCCTGTCCGAAGGGGGTGTGATGGACCTCCGGATGAAACTGGACGGCATAAAGCTTCTTTTCCGGGTTTTCCATGGATCCGGTGGGGCAGGTTTCTGTATTAGAGGAGACGACAAACCCTTCCGGCACCTGTTTGATGTAGTCCGTATGACTCATCCAACAGATCTCATCGGTGGGAATCCCACGGAATAACAGGCTGTCCCTGCTGATGTTCAGTTTGACTTTTCCGTATTCCTTGTAATCGGGGCTGACCACCTCGCCACCCAGGACATGGGCCATCAGCTGGGCACCGTAGCAGATTCCTAGAATGGGGATTCCCATTTCAAAGATCTCTTTAGGCAGAGTTGGCGCTCCCTCTTCATAAACGCTGGCCGGACCTCCGGTGAAGATGATTCCCCAGGGCCGGGCTTCTTTAATTTTCTCCAGGCAGTTCCTGTAAGAAACGATTTCACAATAAACATGGGCTTCCCGGACTCTCCGGGCGATTAATTGATTGTA
>JBLJBD010000003.1:0-14778 GCA_047637815.1 Anaerovoracaceae bacterium | reverse complement strand
TGACGGATTCCATGACGGGTACCGGGGAGTAGGGTATCATGAAGCAATTTATCGTCCTGTCCGGCATGATTTTGCTGGGAGTTTTCATTTATCAGCTCATATTGGGGCCCGGGGAGGATTCCTTCATCAGCCATCTTGGCCGATTCTGGAAGGAAGGCCTGGAGACCCGTTCCCGAATGCCATAAAAGGGAGGGTTGTTTTGAAACAGTTTATTGTTTTGATGGCCGTTTTGCCGGTTATGATGATTTTCTTTCTTCAGTTCACCGCCGATCAGCGTCATGGCAGGATTGCAGGGGAGATACAGGAAATTGTTTACAGTGCCAAGGAAGCAGCAAAGCAAGAGGGTTATTTTTCCCCGGAAAACCGGAGACGACTGAAAGAAGACTTGGGAAAGGCAGCCGGTGTAGATCCGGATGAAATCCTGATTGAAAGCGATGACCGGATCAAAACCCGGTTCGGGGTAGGGGAGGAACGGCTTATTTATTTCACCGTATCGGTACCCATCCGTGGAGTTATGGCTGCAAGCTCTATCCTTGGCATGACAGAGGAGGAAAACAGCTACCGGTTCGTCATCGACAGTTATACAGCCAGTGAAAGAATCTAATAGAAAAAGGGGAAGGCTGGAAGGAAAAATGAAAGTGCTGATCGTCTTTTTGGGATTGTTCGTCATCCAGGCCAGCTTTGTCAGTTATCAGGGTGATATGACCCGGTATATGGCCCGGCAGGCGGAATTAAAATTCATGGCCGAGGAATGTGCTTCCGGTGCTGCCGCCCTTTGGGATCAGGAAGCATACGGAGCGGGTGAAATCCGTTTCGATTATGAGACGGGAAGGGAATTTGCCACAGGATTTGTGGATTACCGAATCCGGGGCATGGAAGGGGTGGAGGACATCCGCCTGGACCTGAACTTCGAAGATGACTATACCGGTTATCAGCCCGGCAGCCCTACCGGGGTACCGGCTGTCACCGCTACCCTGGTGCTGGAATGTGAGGATCTTTTTGGTCTTCCCTTTCTGACCGTTACCTCCCTTCAACGTCAATCCCGTTATGAGATTCAGGAAAATCCATTTGTCTGACCCGGATAGGGATGATATAATCGTGTATATGGATCATCTCATCCCCAGGGAGGCTGGAACATGAAAGAACCCCAAACTCAAGTCGGTAAGAATAGGAAAAAGCCATCTGCCATTCCGGGAATCGTGGCTTTTTTTCTGTTGTCCCTTCTGGCCTACTGGCTCTTTTTAGAAATCATCGTCGAGTACGATCAACGGTTTGTCCCGGCCTACGAAAAGGCTTCTCTGGAGGAAATCCTGGAGCTGGGGAATGTTTCTAAGTCGGACGAGGCCCTGGACCCGAACAAGGATTCTGAACTGTTCCGGGAGCTTTATCTGCAAACCGGACTGGGGACCGATTCTTTGAAAGAGATTCTGGCCCTGAATAAGGATGCGGCCCTCCAACGGCTTCAGCTCCATCAGGATAACTTCTTCAATCCCCGGGACATTTTGTGCAGAAAAATCACCCCCATCACCGGGGAAGAAAAAAACGCCGATGAAGAGGACAACCTGGTGCCGGGATTTGAGATCCAGCAGATAAAGACGGGGGATATCTTTCTTTCCTTCTCTACCCACAGCTTGGGGTGGCGCCACGGCCATTCGGCGCTGGTGATCAATGGGGATACCGGGAGAACCCTGGAAGCCGTCGTGCTGGGCCGGAATTCGGAAGCCCAGCGAGCAGAAAAATGGCCGGAGTATCCCACCTTTCTCCAGCTCCGCCTTTCCGATGAAGCCCTGGACCAGCTGGGTATCAGCCGCCGGGAAGCAGAAGAGCTCTTGGCAGAAGTGGGGGAAGAAAAATTAACCGATGTACCCTATGGTCTGTTGACCGGCATGTTCGGTAAATATGTTCCCGACATCCGGGAAACCCAGTGCGCTCACCTGGTCTGGTATGCCTTTTATGAACTGGGCCTGGACATTGACAGCGACGGCGGATGGCTGGTCACCCCCCGGGACATTGCCGGAAGCCCCTATTTCGAAGTGGTACAGATCGTTGGACTGGATCCGTCAGCAGCAGCAGCCGAAAGCCCTCTTCGGGGCGAGTCAGAAAAGGAGTAACTCATGTTAAAAGCAGCTTTTATCGCCAATTCAGAAAGCCAGAATCCCCAGACTTATTCTCTCCGGTACGAGAATCCGGATTTTCAGTTGGAGATGGTCGCCGTCTCCGGAATGGATATGACAAAGGAAACCATTCTTGGATTTGCCCGGGATGGATTTGATCTGGTGGACCTTTGCGGAGATTTCACGCAGGAAATGGCAGAGGCCCTTCGCCAGGCCACCGGAAATCAGATCCGGATATCTGCAGCAGTCTATTCGGAAGAGGAAGCAAAGAAACTGGAGGCCCTGACCACCATGCAGAATTACGGGATTATCCTGATGGGAAGAGGCATCGGCTCAGAACCGGTCTGGCTGGAAAAGAAAAACCAGGAATTCAATACCCGGATCGCCATCGTAGGCAGTGATGCCATGGCAGCAGAAGCTGCCCGGGAAATGGCCGAAGCCGGCATCGATTTCATCGAACTTTGCGGTTATTTCGATCAGGAGAAAGCAGCCGCATTGTCTCAAGCTGCCGGAGGAGCCCTTCCAGTTGGATATTGCTGCTAAACCCGCTGGGCCGGGGACGATGAACCGGACCTTGACAAGTGAAAGGACGACGGGTATAATTGTACTGTTATAATATCAATAAAACATCAGGAGGCCACCGTGAATAAGATCAAAACCATTGCCAGACCGACACTGAAAGTAACTGCCTGTGGAGAAGGATGCAAGGAATGTCAGACTTCCTGCCAGTCCGCCTGCAAGACATCTTGCACCGTTGCTAACCAGAAGTGTGAAAACACACGACGACGATAGGTTTTTTCAGACGAAACAGGTTAAAAACAGCAGATGATGCTGTTTTTTTAATGAAGGAACTTGACCCAAAAGGTCTAATCCGCACGATTAAAACTATAGAACCAAGAGGAAAAAAAATGATACATACGTACCCCTTCCAGGATCGATTCCTGATTCTGGATGTGAACAGCGGAGCCGTCCACGTGGCGGACCGGGAGGTTTACCAGTTGCTCCAGGGAATGGAACAGGCTACGGCCCGGGAGGCTGCCGACCATTTTGAAACCATGGAAGGAGAAGCAGCCCAAGATATAAGAACCCTGATCCGGGAGGGCATGCTCTTTACCGACGACTCCTATGTGACGGAGGAAATGCTCCGGAACGAAGGGGCTGTAGTCAAAGCCATGTGCCTGCATGTCGCTCACGACTGCAACATGATCTGTACCTACTGCTTCGGGGAACAGGGTTCCTTTGCCGGCAGCAAGTGCCTGATGAGCGCCGAAGTGGGTAAAAAGGCCATGGACTACCTGCTCCGGAACTCGGGAACCCGCCGCAATCTGGAAATCGATTTCTTTGGGGGAGAGCCTCTGATGAATTTCGGGGTGGTGAAGGAGCTGGTGGCTTACGGCCGCCAGGAAGAGCAGAAATATGGTAAAAATATCCGGTTTACCATTACGACCAACGGACTGTTGCTGGATTCGGAAAAAACCCAGTTCATCAACCAGGAAATGGACAATGTGATCCTCAGCATCGACGGCCGGCCGGAAATCAACGACAAGATGAGAAAGACCGTCAACGGCAAACCCACCTACGATAAGATTATCAGCAATTATCTGGAATTTACCAGGAAAAGAGAAGGGCTCTATTATGTCCGCGGCACCTTCACCCGGAACAACCTGGACTTCACCAGGGATGTGGAGCACCTGACCAGCCTGGGATTCCGGAATGTATCCGTGGAGCCGGTGGTGACAGACCTGGGCCAGGATTATGCCCTGCAGGAGGAGGATCGGGACCGGATTTTTGAAGAATACGACCGCTTGACGGAGCTCTATCTGGAAAAGGCCAGAAAAGGGGAGGACTTTGATTTCTTCCACTTCAATGTGGATCTGGAACAGGGGCCCTGCCTGCTGAAGCGGCTGTCCGGCTGCGGAGCCGGCACCGAATACCTGGCGGTTTCTCCGGAAGGGGATCTGTACCCCTGCCATCAGTTCGTTGGCAACAAAGATTTCCGGATTGGCAATCTGTCCGACGACCTCCTCTCAAACAATCAGCGGGAAACTTTCCTGAAAGCTAATATTTACGAAAAAGAAGAATGCCGCAACTGCTGGGCCCGATTCTACTGCAGCGGAGGCTGTCATGCCAACGCAGTGAACATGAACGGGGATATCATGATCCCATACCACCTGGGCTGTGAAATGGAGCGGAAGCGAGTGGAATGCGCCATCGGCATTTACTCGGTTTTGGGGACAGAAAAATCGGAGTAGGAGTACCGGGCTGGCCGAGCAACCTCAACAGGCCTTGTAAACTTGACAAAATCAACCATTAGACTATAATTTATTCTATATAGAACGGGTCACAACCTAGCAGCAGTCAGGAGAAAACATATGGCAAAAGAAAAAATTAATTTTGAAAGCGAACAGGTACGGCATGATTTTCGTCATACCTCTTCCCACATCATGGCCCATGCCGTCAAGAACCTTTGGCCCGAGGCCAAATTAGCCATCGGACCGGCCATTGAAAACGGTTTTTACTATGATATCGATCTGGATTATAAAATCACCGAAGCTGATTTTCCCAAAATCCAGAAGGAAATGAAAAAAATCATTTCTGGAAACCACAAACTGGAACGGTTTGAGCTCCCCCGAGAGGAAGCCATTCACTACATGGAAGAAAAGAAGGAACCCTATAAAATTGAGTTGATCCGGGATCTTCCCGAAGATACCATCATCTCTTTCTATAAGCAAGGGGACTTTGTGGATCTCTGTGCCGGACCCCACATGGAGCATACAGGCCAGGTCAAGGCCATCAAACTGATGAGCGTAGCCGGAGCTTACTGGCGGGGCAATGAAAAGAACAAGATGCTTCAGCGAATTTACGGCACCTCCTTCCCCACCCAGGAAGAGCTGGATGCCTATATCGCCAGGCTGGAGGAAGCCAAGCTAAGGGATCACCGGAAGATCGGCAAAGAAATGGACCTTTTCGCCATGTTTGACGAAGGCCCCGGATTCCCCTTCTTCCTGCCTAAGGGCATGATCATCCGTAATGAACTGGAATATTTCTGGCGCCAGGAACACCGAAAAAGAGGCTACGACGAGATCCGTACTCCTCTGATCCTCAGCGAAGACCTCTGGCATACTTCCGGTCACTGGGATCATTACCAGAACAATATGTACTTCACCAAGATCGACGAAGGGGATTTTGCCATCAAGCCCATGAACTGCCCCGGCGCCATGCTGACCTATAAGCGGAAAATGTATTCCTACCGGGATTTCCCCATGAGAATGGCAGAGATGGGCCAGGTTCACCGCCACGAGCTGTCGGGAGCCCTTCACGGCCTGATGCGGGTCCGGACCTTTACTCAGGATGATGCCCACATCTTCATGCTGCCGGAACAGGTGAAATCCGAAATTCTGGGGGTCATTGAATTCATCGACTACGTTTACAATCTTTTCGGATTCAAATACCACATCGAACTTTCCACCAAACCGGAGGATTCCATGGGAACCGAGGAAGAATGGGATCTGGCTACCACAGCCCTCCGGGAAGCGATGGAGTCCAAGTCCATTCCCTATATCATCAACGAGGGAGACGGAGCCTTCTACGGGCCGAAGCTGGACTTCCACCTGGAGGACAGCCTGGGCAGAACCTGGCAGTGCGGCACCATTCAGTTGGACTTCCAGATGCCTCAGCGGTTTGATCTGACCTACGTGGGAGCAGACGGGGAAAAACACCGGCCCATTATGATCCACCGGGTCATCTTCGGGTCCATCGAACGGTTCATCGGAATCCTGATCGAGCATTTTGCCGGGAAATTCCCCCTGTGGCTGGCACCGGTTCAGGTGAAGCTGCTGACCGTAACAGAAAAATTTGCTGATTATGCGCTGGAAACCGCCAGAAAGCTGGAAGAAGCTGGCCTTCGGGTGGAAACGGATATCCGAAATGAAAAAATCGGATACAAACTGAGAGAAGCCCGAAACGAGAGGGTTTCCTATATTGGCGTTATCGGTGAACGAGAAATGGAAAACGGCACCCTGACCCTGCGATCCAACAAAGAAGGGGAACTGGGTGAAATGGAAGTAGACCGGTTCGTCGCCGATCTGCTGGAAGAAATAAAGGAAAAGCGATGCTAATGAAAAAGCAATCCAAAGAATGGCGGGACGGGGTTTATCTCTGCACCGCATCCAACAGTCTGGAAGCGGACATTCTGGAATCCAAGCTCCATGGAGAAGGGATTCCCAGCATCCGAAAATACAAAGGGGCTTCCAATGCCATGGAGATCTTTATGGGACAGAGCATGGCTTTCCCCATCGATATCTATGTGCCGGAAGAAACCCTGGAAGATGCTCAGAATATCATCCTGCCCTTCCCCTTGGAGGAGGAAGATCCCCAGGATAACCACTGATATCTCAAAGCATCAAACTGGCATGTCAAGAAAAAGCCCTGGGCTCCTAATCGGAACTCAGGGCTTTGTTGATATGGTCGCCGCAACTGCTGCCGGAAGCATAGGCGAACTGCAGGTTGTAACCCCCCGTATCCCCGTCCACATCCAGGGCTTCGCCAATGATGTGGAGGCCAGGGCAGGCAATGGATTCGAAGCCGGGTTGCCGGACCTCCGTCAAAGGCACTCCGCCCCGGGTGGCCATGGCTGTCTGGTAACCCCCGGTGCCGCTGATGACATAATCATCCCGAAGGAATCGTTGCCACAGCTTCTGAATCTGCTTCTTGGAGCATTGGCCGCTTTTGGTGGATGGATTTATTCCTTCCCGTTGCAGGAAAGTCTGTAAAAAACGCCGGGGCAGGGAACACCCGTATTCAACGAGAGTATCCTGCAGGTCGGTCAGGACTTCCCGTCCTCCTTTGGATGCCCTATCAAAAAAGCTCTTTAGCATCGGGGTCTCTGATCCGGTGGGAATCCACCCAATCTGAAGCTTCCTGCCGGGAGCGGCATATCGGGAGAGATTGAGAATAGCCGGACCGGAAAAGCATTGATGGGTCAGCAGCAGAGGGCCGGTTTCTTGCTGACCATCCATTTTTATCGCTACTTCAGGAAAGGACAGGCCGGACAGCTCCTCATAAGGGTATTGTTCCACATATACTGGGGTCAAGGCTGGCTTCATTTCTGCCAACGGAATCGATAGCTGCCGGAGAACCGGATGGATGCTGCCGTCAGACCCGGTCGTTGGGTAGGAGAGACCTCCGGTGGCCAGAATCACCCGATTGGCCTTATAGCTCCGATTGCCGGCAGCAACAAGAAAATGATCTTGCTCCCTGGTAATGCCGGTAACGGTCCTTTCTCCTTCCAGCCGGAATCCATTGGATTCTGCTTTCCGAACCAAAGCCGTCAGCACATCCCATCCCTTCAGGGAGTGGGGAAAGACCTTATGGTCTTCCCGAACCATCAAAGGGACTCCCAACTCTTCCATATATTCCATCAATCGTTGATTGGACCAGGTGTACAGAGTCTTCCGGATGGATTTGCCGGCAGGACCGTAATGGGTGATGAAGTCCCGGATATCTCCCTCCCGGGTCAGGTTGCACTGCCCGCTGCCTGCCATCAGGAGCTTCAGCCCGGGCCACTGCCGATTGTAAAGAATCAAGCCGCGGATATCCGGGCCAATGGCCGCTGCCGCAAATAAACCGGCGGGGCCGGCACCCACAATGATTACATCATAACGATCCATGAGGGTACCTCATCCACTTCAAAATAAATGGGCAGGGTGTAGTACTCGGCATCTGCCGGCGAACCAGCGGGAGGCTGGAAGAAAATCGTACCGTAATAATATTCGTCGTAATTGATGTTGGTAGTCCTGCCAATATCCAGGAGCTGACGGATCTGATCCTTATCCTGAATTGTCATAGCAGGTTCTTCCGGATATTTCGTATCATAGACCGGCATTCCCGGTTCCATCATGGCGGATTCCTCGGCGGTGGGCTGTTTGTAGTGATAGAGTTCGATTCGGCTGATGGTTTCCTCATTCAGGAGAAGATCCGTGGAGAATCCTTTTTCCTTCAGCCAGGCCAGGGTATTGGTATATCCCATGCTGATGGTGGCGGTGGTTCCCTGATCCGTGATTCTTCCGGTCTCCGGATTTCGGACGGTGTACTGGATGTTCACCACAACCGCCGGCCATTTCAGGTTAATGGCTTCTTCAAAGGTTTCAGCAGCAAAATCCTGATCCATAACCCGGAAGAGTTCCTGGATATCTTTTTTATTATAAATCATGGCTCCGGAACCGATTCCTGCCGGATTGGACAGGTTGACGCTTCGAAGCTGTTCATACGTCAGGTTTTTCAGGGAATACATATCCTTAAATTCGGCAGACTCGTATATGGTTTTCATGGAAGGGCTGTCCTTCAGCATGGCGTAGGGCACACTGTATTGACGCTCTGCACCCATCAGGCTGTCCGGATTGTAGTGGAACCCGACGGTGTGGCTTAAAGCATTGACCTTCGGGTTTTCAATGGCATCCCGCTGATCCAGGATTTCCCGGTGAAGCTGAAGCACGGCCTGGATGTTCTCCGGAGTTTTAAGCCGGAAATTGCCGCTGTAACGGTAATTACCATATTGCTGATAAGCATAGGATTCCATATAGGGGCCGCTGGTAAATCGATCTCCTCCGGTGAGGAGGGTGTTGTTCATGACGACTTCATCGACCCGGCTTGCTGCAGGAATCCGCTTCTCAAAACCGGTCAGGTCCAGCTGAAGGGCTGTGAAAAAGAGGACGGCGATCAGGCAATAAAGGCCAAAAGTCTTGAGGGTGGCCAGATTGAATATTCGGGGGGTCTTGGTAACGATCATCCGCCCGATCAGGAAGAAAATCAGGGCACCAGCCCCGTAACCGGCATAGGTGAAGAAGATTCCATCTCCGTTGAGTTCGGTGAACCAGACACCCAGCAGGGTCATGCCGAAGAAGGAAACCAGGTAACAGATCACCGGAATCATGAACTGAAAGGCCAGACTTTCTGTGGCCCGCTCCAGCTTTCTCCGGGTATACAGGTATCCGCTGAGGACGAAAAGGACCAGAGCGTTGATCAGATAATAGATCTGATAGCCCAGCGGGAAAGGACCCTCCGGCCTTCCCTGATTAAAAACCTCCAGGAAAGGGGAAATCCCCAGGGCGAATCGGGACCATTCTCCGGCAGAATTGTAGCCAAAGAGATAAAAATCAAAATAGTAGACAAAGACGGCGTAAAGGGATGGCACCAGGAAATTGAATCCCAGGGCCGTGGCCATATGCATGATGGAATTGGCGGTCACCAATCCGGCAAAGATGGAGATGGCATAGACTACAAGTATGATCAGGAAGGACTGCCACATCCATTCCAGGACGGCGGTTCGGGTAAAATGGTTGACCAGTTCAGCCATGTTTCCCTGTTGGTAAGCCCACTGATCGTAAGCCGGTTTAGCGATGAGTAAAAGGATCAACCCATTAGCCAGCATGGGAAGCAGCACCAGCACCAATCCTGACAGCAGGTTGCTGACATAGAGCCTCACCCGGCTGAAGGGCAGGGAATGGATCATGGTCACCGAGCTGGTTGTCTGGAGATAGCGAAAAATGATTACGGCAGCCATCACGGGCATCATTAAATGGGCCGCCATATAAAAGGGCTGCATGTTGGACAAGGACATGGAGATGTAACTGGCCGTCCGGTTGATGTTATCATAGGTAATCAGGATGGGGAATACACCGGACAGGAAGTAGAGCAAAAAGGACAAGGCTGGAATCGCCCAGAACCTTCTGAAGTTTTCCCGGATCAGGGGCAGGGAAAAGCTAGAATATAATGTCATGGATTTCATGATTCTCTCCTCCTAACTCGTAAATGAAAATTTCCTCCAGGGACAGGGGAAGGATGTCAAAAATAGCCGGATCCTGTTTCTGGATGATCTCATCCACCAGCTCCCTCCTGTTTCGAACGATGAGCAGGTCAACGGTCCCCCGGGTTTCCTTGTGGAGGACGTGAAGGCCTGCGTAGGGATTTTCTGCCGGCTCCCGGAAGGCAACCTGGATTTTATGGACATCGGTCTTCAATTCATCCAGATCCCGCTCCAGCATCATCCGTCCCTGAGACAGGATGCCGATGGAATCGCAGATTCCTTCCAGCTCCCGCAGATTATGAGAAGATACCAGCACGGTCATTTCCCGCTCCGCTACGTCTTCTACGATGTATTTCCAGACCAGCTTCCGTATGATGGGATCCAGGCCGTCGATGGGTTCGTCCAGAATCAGATAGTCCGGTCGGGCGGACATGGTCAGGATAAAAGCGGCCTGTTTCTGCATTCCTTTGGAAAACTTGGAAAGCTTTCGTTTGGGATCCAGGGAAAACTGACGGACCATGTTGGTAAACCGCTCCTGATTCCACCCTGGGTAGATTCCCATGTAAAAACGGGACATTTCCAACAGGCTGTAGGAAGCGAAAAAGTAGAGATCATCAGGGATGAATCCCATCCGTTCCTTGATACTGATGTTCTCATAGACCGGCTGGCCATCCATCAGGATGTCCCCGGAATCCGGCTTTAAAACGCCGGTGATGTGTTTGATGATAGTGGTCTTGCCGGCACCGTTGGTGCCTACCAGGCCATAGATAGAGCCCTTCTTCACATGAAGATCCAGATCCGTCAATGCCTGAAAATGGTCAAAGGATTTATTGACACCTGTTATTTCAATCATTTCCAACCTCCCCGTTCGGATAAAAGCTCCTTTAACAGAGCCGATACTTCTTCCTGAGACATGCCCAGATAAAACAATTCTTTGAGATCGCTGCGGATCCGGTCCCGGATGACGCTGATCAGCCGTTCGTCCCGGATCGTGGTATCAGGACAGGCGGCAAAAGTGCCCAGCCCGGCTACCGTATAGAGATAGCCCTGGGTTTCCAGAGCCCGGTATGCCTTTTGCACTGTGTTGGGATTGACCGTCAGGGTCTTGGAAAGTTCCCTGACCGAAGGCAGTTTGTCCTCCGGTTTGAGGACCCCGGAAATGATCAGCTCCTTCATATTATCAACCACCTGCTCATAGATGGACTTTCTGCTTTTTAAATCCAGCTGAAACATGGCCATTCCTCCTTTCTATGGACGAAGTGTACCACGAGATATAATACACTGTCAACAGATGTTTTCTTTTTCAGTCGGCTGTGGTAAAATAAAAAATAGTCTAATAAAGAAAGGACAGGATTATGGAAGAAGAGAAAAAAATCCATTCAGGGGAACCGGAAGAGAGAAACGATAATCAGCAGAAGGAGACTCCCGTCATCAGTACGCCGGATGAAAGCGGGGTCAGGACTTATCAGCTACAAAAGAAAGAAAAGAAGAAAGCAGCCCCTTATAAGGGCGTCATCATTTTTGCCATCATCGTGGCAGCCATTCTGGTACTGGCCGTATCCTGCAACAATACCATCGGTAAGATTTTTACCAACGGGACGGAAGCCGGAATGGGTTCCGGCAATTTGCCTCAGGAGCCCTATATCGCCACTCTATATGTGGAGGGATCCATCGCTTCAGGCAATGTGGACTATTTTGGCGCAGCCCTGGGGTATCAGCATCAGTGGACCCTGGACCAGATTGATGAGATCATGGAGGACCAGAACAACAAAGCCTTGATCCTATTTGTCGACTCGCCGGGAGGAGGGGTCTATGAAAGCGATGAGCTATACCTGAAAATCAAGGATTACCAGGAAGAAACCGGCCGGCCCGTTTATGCCTATTTTGGTTCTATGGCAGCCTCCGGCGGATATTACATTTCCGCACCGGCGGAAAAGATCATTGCCAACCGGAACTGCTGGACCGGATCCATTGGAGTCACCATCGGAACCCTGTTTGATTTTTCCCAGTTGCTGGAAGAATACGGCATCCGGACGGAAACCATTACTTCCGGTGCCAATAAGGCCATGGGCAGCAATTTCGACCAGCTGACCGAGGAGCAACGGCAGATTTTCCAGGGGCTGGTGGATGAAGCCTATTATCAGTTTGCCGGAATCGTCTCCGAAGAACGGGAAATCCCCATGGAGGAACTGCTGAAGATCGCCGACGGCAGGATTTATACCGCCTCCCAGGCACTGGAGCTGGGCTTGGTGGATGAAATTGCCGGTTTCGATGAAGCGGTTCTTATGCTTCAGCAGGATTACGGCCTGGAAGACGTTCAGGTGGTCGATGTAGAGTACCTGCAGAACACCCTGTTTGGATCTCTGCTGGGCAGCTATTACAAGAGAAGCCCCGGTGAACTGGGCCAGCTGTCCCTTCTTCTGGAACTGACAGAAAAAGGGCGGGAGCTGCCGATTAGTTACACGTCCCCTTATCTGAAAGAAAAGTAAAACCGGGAGGCTGTTAAGGAAAAAAACTTGACAGCCTCCTTTTCCTATGGTAATCTATTTTAGGTGTTAAGGTTCAGAACTTGTCACCCTCGGAATCGAGGGTTGCCGGAGAAGGTGCTATGATTGATAAAATCGCAGAGGTCAGCCTTTTATATGACTTTTATGGTCAGCTGCTGACAGAGAGACAGCGGGAAGTCATGCGGCTTTACCACGAAGAAAACTACTCCCTGTCGGAGATCGCCAAGGAGTATGATATCAGCCGCCAGGGGGTCCACGACACCCTGAAAAAGGCGGAAAGAGCCTTACACGAATACGAAGAAAAACTGGGTCTGGTAGAAAAATTGGAAAAGACCGGCAGGGCCATCCGGGAAATCGAAGCCTGCATCACCAAGATGGCGGAGGAACATACCGGAGATGAAGCCCTTGGGCAGCATCTGGATCAAATCAGCCGGATCATCAGAAATCTGGAACAGCTGGAACAATAAAAAACATACAAGGATTCAAATGGAGGATTTATGGCATTTGAAGGATTATCCGATAAATTACAAAATGTATTCAAGAAACTGAAGGGCAAGGGAGTCCTGACGGAGAACGACATCAATGAAGCCATGCGGGAGGTCAAACTGGCCCTGCTTGAAGCGGATGTCAACTTTAAGGTGGTCAAGGAGTTCGTAGACGCCGTCAAGGAGAAATCCCTGGGCAAGGACGTCCTGGAAAGCCTGACCCCCGCCCAGCAGGTCATCAAGATCGTCAACGATGAGCTGATTGCCCTCATGGGCGGAGCCAACAGTAAGCTGACCTTCTCCCCCCGGGGCTTTACCGTTTATCTGATGGTAGGCCTTCAGGGTACCGGTAAAACCACCACCTGTGGAAAGCTGGCCGGTTATCTGAAGAAAAACGGCAAGCGGCCCATGCTGGCAGCCTGCGACATCTATCGGCCTGCTGCCATTGACCAGCTGGAGGTAGTGGGCAAGTCGGTGGATGTTCCTGTCTTTACCATGAGGGAATCCCGGGAGCCGGAAAAGATCGCTCTGGCCGCCATGAAGGAAGCCGAAAAGAAGGGCAACGATGTCCTGATCGTGGATACTGCCGGACGGCTTCAGATCGATGAAGAACTGATGGAAGAACTGGTCCGGATCAAGCAGACCGTCAAGCCTCACGAAATCCTGTTGGTAGTGGATGCCCTTACCGGTCAGGACGCCGTCAATGTAGCCACCGGTTTCAATGATCGGCTGGGGATTGACGGAATCATCATGACCAAGCTGGATGGAGATTCCCGAGGCGGTGCCGCCCTGTCAGCCAAGAAGGTTACAGGAAAACCCATCAAATTCATCGGTGTGGGAGAAAAAACCGATGCCCTGGAGCCCTTCCATCCGGAGCGGATGGCCAGCCGGATCCTGGGTATGGGAGATATGCTGAGCCTGATTGAAAAGGCCCAGGAAAACTTTGACGACGCGAAGGCTGCTGAGCTGGAGCGGAAGATGAAGAAGAACGAATTCACCCTGGAGGACTTTCTGGAACAGATGGGCCAGATCAAGAACATGGGTGGGATCGGAAAGCTGCTGGATATGATGCCGGGCATGGGCGGAAAGAACATGAAAAATGTGGATCTTTCCGACAGCGAAAAGGAGTTTTCCCAGATGGAAGCGGTCATCCTTTCCATGACCAAGGAAGAGCGGAAGGATCCGTCCGTACTCAATGCCAGCCGGAGAAAAAGAATCGCTGCAGGCTCGGGACAGCCGGTCAGCCGGATCAACACCCTGATCAAACGCTACGAGGAAGCCAGAAAAATGATGAAGCAGTTCGCAGGAGGCCCTAAGCACAGGCGAAACAGCATGTTCCGTGGATTCTGATCCGGAACGAACCAATTGGTTTATCCCTGACAACAGGATGTAAACATATATAAAAGATGAAACAAATCAAGAGAGGAGGAAGATATAATGGTAAAAATCAGACTGAAGAGAATGGGTGCTAACAAGAAGCCCTTCTACCGAGTAGTAGTTGCAGATGCCAGATCTCCCAGAGACGGCAAATTTATCGAAGAAATCGGTTATTACAACCCGCTGACAGATCCGGCCGACATCAAAATCGACGGAGAAGCTGCCAAAAAGTGGATTGCCAATGGAGCACAGCCCACCAGCACCGTGAAGGCTCTGTTCAAAAAATCAGGTATTCTTGGTTAAGGAAAGCGGTGATACCACATGTTGAAACTTGTTGAAGCGATCGCGAAATCCCTGGTGGATCATCCGGAAGCCGTGGAAGTCACGGAATCCGTAGACAACGATACCATCGTCATCGAGCTTCGGGTCGCCCCCCAGGATATGGGGAAGGTCATCGGCAAACAAGGCAGGATTGCCAAAGCACTGCGCAC
>JBLJBD010000002.1:0-3387 GCA_047637815.1 Anaerovoracaceae bacterium | reverse complement strand
TGGCCATGAAGATGGCCTATTCCTATTGGGGTGGCCAAGGGAAACCTCTCAAACAGCGAATCATTTCCCGGTGGAGCAGCTATCACGGGTCCACAATGGGAGCTCTTTCCATGTCCGGAAATGCTGGTCGGCGCAAGGAGTATGCTCCCTATCTCAAAGATTACCCTCTGCTGGAACTGCCCCTTTGCAGCCATTGCCCCTATGAACGGACCTATCCGGAATGCGGGATTTTCTGCGCTCGGTATCTGGAAAAACTGATTCACCGGATCGGCAGCGAAAACATCGCCGCCTTCATCGCAGAACCCATCACAGGGGCTTCCGGGGCCGGTATCACCCCTCCGCCGGAATATTTCCCCATAATTGAAAAAATCTGTCGGGAGAACGACATTCTTCTGGTTTTCGATGAAGTCATTACCGGAATTGGAAGAACCGGGACATTTTTTTCCTGTGAACACTGGAATATCAAGCCTGACATCATTTGCTTCGGCAAAGGACTGGCCAGCGGCTATGCTCCCATCGCCGGAATCCTGGTCAGCGGGAAAGTGGCCTCTTCGGTAGAAGCCTTTTCCACCGGCCATACCTTCAGCGGTAATCCCTTGTCAGCGGCTACCGCCAACCAGGTGCTGGATTATATGGAAAAACATGAGCTGCTGGAAAAGGTGAAGAAGATGGGAATCCGTCTGGAATCCTCCCTCAAGGGCCTCCAGGATAAATATCCGGATCTGATTGCTGAAATCAGGGGAAAGGGCCTTTTGTGGGGCATCGAACTGATGAATAGGGGGGAATTTTTCAAGCCGGAACAAAAGGCAGCCAATAAGCTGGTTGAAATCTGCTTCCGGAACGGCCTTTTGGTCTATCCCAGCGCCGGGTACATCGACGGATTCCTGGGAGAATCCATTCTGCTGTCTCCCCCTTACATCATAACCGATGAAGAAATGGACGAACTGATAGGGATCCTGGACCTTTCCCTGTCGGCCTTTTAAGAGAAAACAGGAGGAATCGGATGGATAAAATTTTCAATATTCTGGTCATCAATCCCGGCTCGACGTCCACTAAAATCGCTCTTTTTCGAAACGAAGAGAAGGTGCTGGAGGAAGGGATCCGATATTCGGAGGAGCAGCTGGCTCCCTATGCCACCGTTATGGATCAGTATGAATTCCGCCGGCAGGACATTCTGAAGGTGCTGAAGGAAAAGCAGGTGGTTCTGGAAGAACTGGACGCAGTGGCAGGCCGGGGCGGTTTGCTATGCCCATTAGAAGGTGGGACCTATGAGGTCAACGACCGGATTCTTGAGGATATGAGGAATGCAGTGGGGGGGAACCACGCCTCCAATCTGGGCTCCGTGATCAGCCACAGCATCGCTTCGGAACTGAGAATTCCCGCCTATATTGTGGATCCGGTAGCCGTGGATGAGATGGAGGATCTGGCCAGGATTTCCGGTCTGCCCGAAATCCCCCGGATCAGTTTTTTCCATGCCCTGAACCAAAAGGCCGTGGGCCGGCGGGGTGCCGAAGAGCTGGGGATGAAATATGAGGAAGCCAACCTGATCGTGGCCCATTTGGGCGGGGGAATCAGCGTCGGTGCCCATCAGAAGGGCCGGGTCATTGATGTGAATAACGCGCTGGAAGATGGCCCCTTCTCTCCGGAAAGGGCCGGGGGACTGCCTTCTTCCTCCCTGATGGAGCTTTGCTATTCCGGCAAGCACACCCGGCAGGAAATGAAAAAGATGCTGACCGGCCGGGGCGGCCTGGTGGCCTACCTGGGTACCAATGACGGCCGGGAAGTAGGGCGTAGGATTCAGGAGGGAGACGATTATGCCCGCCTGATTTATGAAGCCATGGCGTACCAGATCGCCAAAGAAATCGGCAGTGCCGCCACCGTTCTCAAGGGACAGGTGGACGGAATCCTGATTACCGGTGGCCTGGCTCACGACGAAATACTCCTTGACTGGATCCGGGAGAGGGTATCCTTCCTGGCACCCATTCTGGTATTCCCCGGCGAAGCCGAGATGGAAGCTCTGGCCCAAGGCACCCTCCGGGTCCTCCGGGGCCAGGAAAAATGCCAACTTTATAAGCAGGTCTGACAGTTGGTAGGTTTTCGACAACAATGGACAAGCACTCAACTCATAAAAGGGGTGAATATGCTTGTTTTTTGATTTTTACTCCTAAAATTTCGAGCCAGTTGGCAGACCTGCTTATAAAGTTGGTTGTTGACAAATGTTTTCGGGTGGTGTATTTTTAGGGAAAGCATGAAAACGTTTTCATATAAAGGAGAACTTATGCAAATCGATTTTCTGAACGTTGGATACGGTGAAGCAATCGTCATCAGAGACGGTTCTTTCTGCATGGTCGTGGATGGGGGCTCCGACAA
This sequence comes from Anaerovoracaceae bacterium, assembly GCA_047637815.1. Classification (GTDB taxonomy): domain Bacteria; phylum Bacillota; class Clostridia; order Peptostreptococcales; family Anaerovoracaceae; genus UBA5559. The sequence continues at coordinate 1,017 of JBLJBD010000002.1, read as the reverse complement.
GGAGTATATTTATCAAACCCCTTCTGCTATCATGCTTTTTGATTTTTTGAAAGAATCAGGTATCCAAAAAATCGACCGGATGGTGCTGACTCACATCCACGACGATCACGTAGGCGGCCTGGTCCGTGTCATGGAAGAAATGCCGGTGGGGGAGCTCTGGGTCAATATCCTGCCCGAGATTCCACGATATGATGTCCTTCAGGAAAAACAAAAAATCCTGGAAGGCAGCAGTGCAGAGCGCCTGTATTTCGAAGCCATACTGCTGTATTTCCGCTTGCTGGAAGCTGCAGAGAAGAAGGGAGTCCGGGTTCGGCCCATCAGTCAGGAGGACGGATCAGAGGACCAGAATGGACTGATCATCACGCCTATTGGAATGAACCGGGAGGAGGTCCGCCGGGCAACGGTCCAATTCAACACCATGATCCGGGAAAACGACGAGACCGAGTTTCTTAAACAGTACCTCCGTCAGGACCGGGAATGCAATACCACCAGCTTGGCCCTCCACATCCAGAAGGACGGTAAAGGTGCTCTGTTGACCGGGGACAAGGTGGAAGGATGGGAAGAACTGGCTGGCCGACTGGACCTGCGGGCTGACGTACTGAAGCTGACCCATCACGGTCAGATGGATGGCATGCCGGAAGCTATGCTGCAGGCCGCAGATCCGGATATCTTTGTTATCTGTGCCGACGAAAACCGGACCTACAATAGCGCTGCTCCTGAAGTCCTGGAACGGATCACCGCCTATCTGGATAAAAAAGAAAAGCCCCTACAGGTCTTCATCACCGGAGACATGGAGAAGAGCGCCGGGGATTCCGGCGGAGGGCCTGGATCGGTGCTGACCATTGATTTTAGCGTTGACCCCATTCAACCAACCATAAATTAGGAGAGAACGAAGATGAAACAACCGCTACCCAAAAGAATCCTGAAAATATTCTTAATCACCTTCCTGCTGGTATGGACCCTGTTTCCCATCTACTGGATGCTGTCCCTGTCCATCCGGAGCGGAAGCGAACTGAC
>JBLJBD010000001.1:0-4530 GCA_047637815.1 Anaerovoracaceae bacterium | reverse complement strand
GCATGCTGTGAGATTGTACTTTATAATTATTGGATGCTATTTTAATCTTATTTTACATTTTAATTGATAAAAATGCTATTTATACTTTACATTTTTATTGACAATAATGCTAAGTAGAACTAAAATATAAGAAAAAGGAGGGATTATCATGGCAGTAACAACAAGAGAAGGGATACTAAAGGTACTCCGTGCATTTAACCCATGGTGGATCAGCGGAACGGTCAATCCTGCACTAAATAGAGATTATAAACGATTTGCCTATTATGAGGCAATGAAACGGCTGGACGCAGAGGATATTCGCCGCACTGTTGTTTTGACAGGAACAAGACGGGTCGGTAAAACTACTATTCAGTATCAAATGATTCAGACGTTATTGGAGCGTAAGGTTTCTCCGCAACATATAGTTTTCATTTCACTGGATCATCCCATGCTCAAACTGGCGGGACTGAACGAAGTACTGGAGTGCTATCATGAAAATGTTTGTGCTGATCAGAATGTCTATTATTTTTTTGATGAAATCCAATATGCGGCTGATTGGTCTGCTTGGCTGAAAACAATTTATGATACTCAACCCGAGACAAAAGTAGTAGCTACCGGTTCTGCCAGTCCTGCGCTGGTGCGTGGCAGCATAGAGAGCGGTGCAGGACGCTGGACCGTTATTCAGGTACCAACTTTGTCCTTTTATGAATACTGTGCCCTGCTTGATCTTTCGGTGTTTCATCTTGACCCGCTGCTTAAACCTTCACAACTGCTGAAAATGACACAGCAGGAAAGGGGTAGTATTATGAGCAAGCTGTCAACGGTGCAAAATCATTTTTCAAGATATTTGCAGGTGGGTGGTTTCCCAGAGCTTGCTTTAGCAACAAATGATCTATTGGCAGAGCAAGTCATGCGAGAAGATGTGGTGGACAAGGTTTTAAAGCGAGATCTGCCGGCCCTTTACAATATCCGGAACGCTACGGAATTAGAGCGGATTTTCCTGTATCTTTGTAATGTATCCTCCGAAATTGTAGCTATTGATGCCGTTGCGAAGGAATTGAACGGAGTCAGCCGTCAAACAGTTCAAAATTATATTGACTATCTCGAAAGTGCCAATTTGATCTATTTGAGCTACCCTGTGGCCTTGGATGGAAAGCAAATTTTAAAAGCAAAGCCCAAAATTTACATTGCAGATGCAGCAATTCGCAATGCTGTGCTCATGGATAGCGAAATACTGACCAATCCCGTTGAGATGGGAAAAATGGTGGAAACTGCAGTATACAAGCATGTTGCGGCATTCTATTATCAAAAGGCAACTCGTGTGGGTTACTATCGAGGTGGCAAGAAAAATAAGGAAATTGATATTGTTGTGGATTATCCCAATGTTTCAAACATCCTAATTGAAGTAAAATATCGGGAGCAAGCGCCGATTCCGGATGATGATGCTATTGTAGAGCACTGCAGCCAGGCGATATCATCCATTATTATTACAAAGAGATCAGATGATTATGGCGAACATCTCTCCGGCACTGGGAAAAGGCTGCTGCGAATTCCTGCTTTTGCCTTTTTATATCTACTGGGACACGCAGAGAAAAATGGTTATAAGGGGATGGAATAGGTAGTTTTTATTCCCTTATAATTTATAGAAGGCCGCCCTTTCCCCTTATTTTGCAATACAGCTTTCTGGTGTTTTTTGCCTATTTTTGTAGGTTTCGACACGTTTTTCCGCTGCGCAGTACAGTTCCTTTTCCCGGTCCGTTTCCGGTACAAATTTCGTCACCGTTCGAGGCCGTCCGTTCTTGCCCATGGCCACCATGGTGAAGTAGGCAGAAAGAGCGTGCTGAGGTCCCTGTTCCGTCTCCAGATCCTCATAGGTAACCTCCACATAGACTTCCATGGAGCTTCGCCCGGTGTAGGCTAAAGTAGCGGTACAGTAGACGAAGGCACCAACAAAGATGGGCAGGTGGAACTGCAGTTCATCCACCCGGGCGGTGACGCAGTTGGATTTTGAATATTTCCGGGCAACAGCTCCTGCTGCGGTATCCATCATCTTCATGATCTCTCCCCCGTGAACGTTTCCGGCTACGTTGGCCTGGCTGGGCATCATCACCTGGCTCATGATTACCATATTTCGCTTTTCTATTAAGTTCAGTACGTTGTCCATCTTTCTGCTCCTCCTTGGATTCTATTATGCTGATTATCTATTTTCTATTGTGTTTTATTGGGATTCCGGGACCGAGAAGAACAGTGCCCGGGGGATGATTTCGCAGTCGATCTGGTTGGCCCTTCGGATTTCTCCGTCAACGGCCACACAGAAGGTCTCTTCGTCCAGGATCCGGATTTTACGGCACTGGCTGTAATCCACGATGGCTCTACCCTTTTCTGTCTGCAAATGGGTGCCCTTCTTGTATTTTCCTACCAGCCCAGCAAATTGGCGCCGGGTGATGTCCTTGACGATGCTGATGTCCATCAGGCCGTCGGCCACCTCTGCATCCGGCAGCCCTTTGAAGCCCCCTCCGGAATACTTGCCGTTTCCAACGCCCATCATGAGAAAATCTCCGGAGATCGGCGGGTTTTCATCCTGCTGGATGGTCAGGGGAAGGGTCTTTTTCGAAAGAAGGACCAGCCCTACGCCGGAAATGTAGGCCGAAGTGCCCCGGATAAAGGGAATCTTCCGCAGTTCTTCCATCTTCATCACCACGTGGCAGTCAAAACCGATGTTGAGCATATTGACGCAGTACCGGGGTTCTCCCTGGTCCAGCTGATAGCGGATCAAGTCTACTGCCGTGCCGGTTCCCCGAATCTGACGGGAGATATCCCGAAAGGCCTTCTGATCCTCGAAGTTCCGGGCAAAGTCGTTGCCGGTTCCAGCCGGGATAAAGGCGGCTTCCACGTTGGGATAATCCATAATAGCGTTGACCACCTCATTGAGTGTCCCGTCTCCCCCGCAGCCGTAAAACCGGTAAATTTCCGCCGGGTCCTTCCGCTCGGTTAAAAGCCTGCGAACATAGGTCTCCCCTTCTCCAACGTTGATAGTTCGGTGGATTTCATAGGAAACCCGCTCTTTTTTCACGGCCTGCTGAATCTTTGGCAGGTATTCTTTTTCGGCTCTGCCCTTACCGGCTGCCGGGTTGACGACAAATATATGCTTCATGAATGCTCCTTTAGGACAATTTGATTCATTTTAACACAATTTCAGGATTTCTTAAATAACTTCTTGATTTTGGTGGTATAATTTATCTACTGCCCCGGATTCCGGGGTCATTTAACAGAAAACTCCGGCCCTTTATTCGGTGCCGGTCGATAACAAGGAGGAACTATGGATCCAAGAGTAAAACAATTATCGGAAGTCCTGATCGACTATTCCTGCGCCCTGAAGCCGGGAGAAAAAGTGCTGATCTCCTATGAAGGAGACAACTGCAAACCCCTGATCCGCCAACTGATCAAGGATGCCTACAGCCGGGGAGCCATCCCCTATGCTGAGATCCGGGATTCGGCCATCAGCCGGGAGATTATGCTGGGCTGCCAGGAGGATCAGCTGGAATTCATGAAGGAATACCAACTGGCTCAGATGAAGGGCATGGATGCCTTTATCGCTGTCCGTGGGGGGGCTAACAGTGCGGAGCTGGCCGACGTTCCTGCGGAAAAGGTCAATATGTACAGCAAGATTCTTCGCCCTGTCACCGATTACCGGGTCAACGAAACCAAGTGGGTGGTGCTTCGGTACCCAGGACCTTCCATGGCTCAGCTGGCTAACACTAGCCAGGAAGCCTTCGAAGACTTCTATTTCGACGTCTGCACCCTGGACTATAAAAAGATGAGCAACGCCATGGATCCCCTGGTGGAACTGATGGATCGAACCGACAAAGTCCGTCTGGTGGGTCCGGGCACCGACCTGACCTTCTCCATCAAGGACATCAAGGCTATCAAATGTGACGGAGAGCGAAACATCCCTGACGGAGAAGTCTACACCGCTCCCGTACGGGAATCCATGAACGGCGTGATCAGCTACAACACCCCTTCGGAAGCCCAGGGCTTTACCTATGAAAGCATCGTGTTCCATGTGAAGGACGGTAAAATCGTAGAAGCCACCGCCAACAACAACGAGCGGATCAATGCTTACCTGGACACCGACGAAGGAGCCCGGTACTTCGGAGAATTCGCCATCGGCGTCAACCCCTTTATCCTTCATCCCATGAACGACACCCTCTTCGATGAGAAGATCGCCGGCAGCTTCCACCTGACTCCGGGGATGGCTTATCAGGAAGCAGACAACGGAAACATCTCTGCGGTCCACTGGGATCTGGTCATGATCCAGAGGCCCGAATACGGCGGCGGAGAAATCTGGTTTGACGACGTGCTGATTCGAAAAGACGGCCTCTTCGTCCTGCCGGAACTTCAGGGCCTGAACCCGGAAAATCTGAAATAGCAGATTGGCCGCTGATCCAAGTAATGGAATAGGTTGAAAAGAAATAAGCGTTAACTGATTGGTGATATTTACCACTTAGTTAACGCTTTTCATTAGATCAGAATGTTTTAAATTTTACTATT